>DASSAT010000241.1:0-5022 GCA_035699305.1 Fimbriiglobus sp.
GTCACGAAGCAGCAGATCGCCTCGCCCTTGAGGTCGTCCGGTCGGCCGACCACCGCGGCCTCCGCCACCTTCGGGTGATGCACCAGTGCGCTTTCGACCTCCATCGTGCTCAGTCGATGGCCGGAGACGTTCAGCACGTCGTCCACCCGGCCCATCACCCAGACGAAGCCGTCCTCGTCCATCCGCGACCCGTCGGCGGTGAAGTACACGCCCGGCACCTGGCTCCAGTAGGTGTCCCTGTACCGCTGGTCGTCGCCGTAGATCGTCCGCATCATGCTCGGCCACGGCCGCTTGATGACCAGGAACCCGCCCTCGTTCGCCGGCACCGGATTGCCCTGCTTGTCCACCACCTCCGCGGCGATCCCGGGGAGTGGCTTCGTCGCGCTGCCGGGCTTGGTCGGCGTCGCCCCGGGCAGCGGCGAGATCATGATCGCGCCCGTCTCGGTCTGCCACCAGGTATCGACGATCGGGCAGCGGCCGCCGCCGATCGTCTGGTGATACCACATCCACGCCTCGGGGTTGATCGGCTCGCCGACCGTACCCAGCAGCCGCAGGCTCGACAGGTCGTGCCCCTTGGGCCACTGGTCGCCCCACTTGACGAACGCGCGGATGGCCGTCGGGGCAGTGTAGAACACCGTGACCTTGTACTTGGCGATCATCTCCCAGAACCGGTCCTCGCGCGGGTGGTTCGGGGCGCCCTCGTACATGACCACCGTGCTGCCGTTGGCCAGCGGCCCGTAGACGATGTAGCTGTGCCCCGTCACCCAGCCGACGTCCGCCGTGCACCAGAAGACGTCGTCCTCCTTGATGTCGAAGACCCACTTGTGGGTAAGCGACACGCCGAGCAGGTAGCCGGCGGTGGTGTGCAGGACGCCCTTGGGCTTCCCGGTGCTGCCGGAGGTGTAGAGGATGTACAGCGGGTGCTCGCTGTCGAGCGGCTCGGCCGGGCAGTCGGCGGAGGCGTCGGCCATCAACTCGTGCCACCAGTGGTCGCGGCCGGGCTTCATCTCGACGGCCGTGTCGCACCGGTTAAAGACGACGCACTTCTGGACCGTCGGCGACTTCGCCAGCGCCTCGTCCACGTTCTGCTTGAGCGGTACGATCTTCCCCCGCCGCCACCCGCCGTCGGCGGTGATGACCAGCTTCGCCTGCGCGTCGTTGTTGCGGTCGGCCACGGCGTCCGCCGAGAACCCGCCGAAGATGACCGAGTGCGTCGCCCCGATCCGGGCGCAGGCGAGCATGGCGACGGCCGCCTCCGGGACCATCGGCATGTAGATCGTCACCCGGTCGCCCTTGCCGATGCCGAGCTTCTTGAGCGCGTTGGCGAACTTGCACACCTCGCGGTGCAAGTCCTGGTACGTCAGCGTCCGGGTGTCCCCCGGCTCGCCTTCCCAGACGAGTGCGGCCTTGGTCTTGCGCGGGCCGGTCAGGTGCCGGTCGAGGCAGTTGTGGCTGGCGTTGAGCTGCCCGCCGACGAACCACTTGGCGTGCGGCGCGCCGGACCAGTCGAGAACCTGGGTGAACGGCTTGAACCAGTCGAGGGTCTTCGCTTGCTCGGTCCAGAACCCGTCGGGGTCGTCGGCCGCCCACTTGCGGAGGCGGTCGGCCTCCGCGGGCGACTTGATGAGGGCCGCGTCCGCGAACGCCTTCGGCGGCGGGAAGACGCGGGTTTCCTTCAGCACGCTGGTGATGTTCTGGCCGGGGGAGGACATGGTGAACCTCGTAGGGTGGGTCAAGCGAGCCTTCGGGCGCCGACCCACCGTGCCCGCGTCCGGTGGGTCGGCGCCCGCAGAGCCGGGCTTGACCCACCCTACAATGACCGAGGACGTTGCGAACAGAATAGGTATCCGCAGCGGAACCTTCAACCGGAGCAGCGATGCCCGACACGTTCACCATCGCCCTCGTGCAGATGCGCTGCGCCCCGGACGCGCCGACGAACCTCGCCAAGGCCGAAGCCGCGATCGCCGACGCCGCGAAGCAGGGGGCAGAGATCGTCTGCCTGCCGGAGTTGTTCCTCGGGCCGTACTTCTGCCAGCGCGAGGACGCGGCCCTGTTCGACCTGGCCGAGCCGATCCCCGGCCCGTCGTCGGACCGGCTCACGGACGCGGCCAAAAAGAACAAGGTCGTGGTCGTCGGGTCGCTCTTCGAGAAGCGGATGCCGGGGGTGTACCACAACACCGCGACCGTCTACGACGCGAACGGCGAGCTGATGGGCCTGTACCGCAAGATGCACATCCCGGACGACCCGCTGTACTACGAGAAGTACTACTTCACCCCCGGCGACACCGGCTGGAAGGTGTTCAACACGAAGTCGGCGAAGGTCGGGACGCTGGTCTGCTGGGACCAGTGGTATCCCGAGGCGGCCCGGCTGACGGCGCTGGCCGGGGCGGAGGTGATCTTCTACCCGACGGCGATCGGCTGGCACCCGAAGGAGAAGGCCGAGTACGGCGAGGCGCAGCACTCGGCCTGGGAGACCAGCATGCGCGGCCACGCGATCGCCAACGGCACCTACGTCGCGGGGGTGAACCGGGTCGGGCACGAGGGGCCGGCTGGCGGCGGGCTGGAGTTCTGGGGGGCGTCATTCGTGTCGGACCCGTTCGGCCGGGTGGTGAAGCGCGCCAGCCACGACAAGGAGGAGTTGCTGGTCGTGACGTGCGACCGGAAGTTGATGGAAGACGTGCGTCGGAACTGGCCGTTCTTCCGGGACCGGCGGATCGACGCCTACGGCGGCATCACGAAGCGGGTCGCGGATTGAGTCTCGGACACGCCAAGCGAGCGGGGCCGCGGTGAATCCCGCGGCCCCGTCGTTCTGCTACTTCTTCTTGTCATCCTTGTCCTTGTCCTTCTTCTTCTCCTGACCCTTGCCCTTCTCGGGCTTCGGGGCCGACTTGCCCGGCTGCTTCGGTGCCGGCGGCGGCGCCTTGGGCTGGACCGGCGGTGGCGTGCCGGCCGGCCGGGGCGGCGTCGGGGCCGGGTGCGGTTTCTGCGGTTGCTGCGGGTGGTTGGGCCGCACCGGCGCCCCCTTCGGGACCGGGATCGCCGGCGGATACCTGGGCTCCTTGCCCTTGCCCTTCGGTTCGACCTGGCCCGGCTGCTTCGGCGCTGGTGGTTGCTTTGGCTCCTGGGGTCGCTTCGGCCGAGCAGGCTGAACCGGCGGCGGCATCGGGTGGGTCGGCGGCAGGACCGGCTTCTTCGGCTGCTTGGGCAGCGGCGCCGGCGGAACTTGGGGCTGACCTGGCGGCGATTTCGGCTGCTTCGGCTGCTTCGGCTGTGGCTGACCCGGCTGCGGCACCGGCGGGGTCGGATGCATCGGATTCACCGGCGGCGGCCCCTGGGGCTTCTTCGGCTCCTTGGGCTGCATCGGCGGCTGCCCCTTGGGTTGCTTGGGGGCCGACGGCTGCGGTTGCGGCGGCGGCAGCGGGTTAACCGGCGGCCGCTTGGGTTGCTTCGGCTCCTGGACCGGCGGCGTCGGCTGCTTCGGGCGCTTCGGTTGGGTGTCCTGCAACTGCTTGGGCAGCGGTGGCGCCTTCGGAGCCTGCGCCCGGGCGACGGCCTGCTTGGGAACCGACAACGTCACCTGCCGCGGCCGCTCGACGGTGTGCTTCGGAACAGGCTGGCCCAGCGCCGGGGGCTGCTTCGGGGCTGGCGACTGAGCCGCCAGCTTCGCCTCCAGCCGCTGCCGCTGCGCCGCCAACTGGCGGAACTCCTTGGCGAGCTGCTGCTCGCGGACGCGCTCCTGGTCTCGGACCTTCGTCAGCTCGATCTTGGCGTTGGCCGGGACCACGCTTTGAATCCGGCTGATCGGCGCCACCATCGTCACGTTGCTCACCACGCTCTTGTTGGCGTCGGCCCGGCTGGCGATGGCGTTCACCACTGCCGCCTGCTGCCGGAGGGTGTGCGGCGGCCGCGGGTACTCGCCGCGGTAGCGGCCGGCGAACACGTTCGTCACCGACTGCGTCCACTGCGGCTGGCCCCGGTACGCCGTCTGGTAGTACGCCCACAGCGGGTCGTAGGCCGCCCGCCGGCCGAGGTTGGCGTTCAGCGCCAGGGCCGGGGCGGCCCACGGGATGTACCCGCGGGCGATGGACCCGCGGCCGAAGTAGTCGCCGAAGAAATATGACCCCCACCCGCGGCGGACGAACAGCGAGGTGAACATCGACCGGTAGGAGACGACGTAGGTCGGGGTGTACACGAACGCCGGCCGGGCGATCACCACCTGGGTGAACGCCACCGGGGCGAAGAGCACCCCGCGGCGGACCAGTTCGTAGTCCCAGTACCCGGGGACGAACACGTAGCCGATCGGCGTCCACTTGTAGTGGGCCGGCACCCACACCCACCCGGGCCGCAGCTCCATCCAGAACCCGGGCCGCCAGACGTAGTGGTCGCGCCACACCCAGCACCCGGGGACGAAGAAGTACGACGGGCTCGGGGCCGGGACGACTGCCGCGTTCAACGGCTCCGGCGGCGGCGGCAGGTACTCGAGCTGGGCCTGCGGGGCGCCGGGCTGGTCGGTGGTGGTGCCCTGCCAGAACCCCTGCACCCACTGCCAGCCGCCCTGCACCTCGTGCCAGTCGCCGGGCACCCACACCCGACCCGGGGGCGGTTCCCGCCAGAACCCGCTCACCCAGATGAAGTCCGTGCGCTCCTCGTCCCAGGACCAGTACCCGGGTATCCACTGCACGTTCTCGCCGGCCGGCTTCTCCGCCGGCGGCAGCTCCTCGATCGGCGCGGGCGGCTGCTTCGCCACCACAGGGCCGGCGACCGGGAACTCGGCGGTCGCGGCATACGCCTCGTGGACTGGCCCGCGGGCCAGCACCTCGTAGCCGTCGTCCGGCTGGCCCGGCGGCATCGGCTGTTGCGCGGCAGTCGGGGTCGGTAATGCGACAAGCGTCGCCACGAGCACGGCGACCGGTATCGTCAAGGGAAGTGATCGGAGCCTCATGGTGCGTCCTCGCGCGGTCGGGGGCGACCTGCCATCTTGTCAACGGGGCCGGGGTGGGGACTTGCGCACCCTGCACCAGC
>DASSAT010000242.1:0-2843 GCA_035699305.1 Fimbriiglobus sp.
GCTGCTCGGCGTGATCTCCGAGCGGTTCCCGAAGGGCGGGGCGTTGGCGCTGGGCATCAGCGGCGGCGTCGGGATGATGGCGGCCGGCCTGCTCGGCGGACCGGGCATCGGCTACAAGCAGGATTACTTCGCCGTTCAGAGGCTGAAGGAGACCTCGCCGGACACCTACGCCCGCTACGTCGCTCGTAACGAGAAGGGGGAGCCGGCCACCAAGGACTTCCCGCTCGTTACCGAGGTCCTGCCGAACGAGGTGCCGCCGATCGCCGGGCTGGACAACGCCAAGCTCAAGGTCATCACCGACTACACCGCCCACCTCGCCAAAGTCGAACAGGCCCGCAAGGACGGGAAGCCGACGCCGGAAGGCCCGGCGACCACCCTGGAGGCCGACCTGGAGACCCTGCGAACGGAGGAGGCGGCCGGCAAGCCGGTCGAGCCGAAGCTCAAGGAGAACCTGACCGAGTTGATGAACTGGTGGGTCACGACGGGCAAGCCGAACTACGAGGAGGACAAGAAGTACCTCGACCCGGCGACGCTCCACGGCAAGAAGACCGCCCTGCTCTACACCGCCGCCGTGCCCGCGACGCTGGCCGTCGGGTTCCTGCTGCTGCTACTGTACTTCGCCGCGACCGGCGGGTACAAGCAGGTCCACCTCGACGGGTCCGGCGGGTGACGTTTAGTCGCGGGGCGCAGCCGAGTGCTTGAGCGCTCGGCTGCGCCCCCGCGGCGAACCGCTTGCTACAATCCCCACATGGATGCCCGCCGCACGTTCGTCTTCCTCGGAACGGGGACATCGGTCGGGGTGCCGATGATCGGCTGCGATTGCCCGGTCTGCCGGTCCCCCGACCCCCGCAACCACCGCACCCGCTGCTCGGTCGTGCTCCACCTGCCAGGCGGGACGCTGCTCGTCGATACCTCCCCCGAGCTGCGCTTACAACTCCTCCGCGAGAATGTCCCGATTGCCCATGCCGTCTTGTACACCCACTACCACGCCGACCACCTGTTCGGGCTGGACGACGTCCGCCTGTTCCCGAAGCGCCTCGGCGGCCCACTGCCGATCTATTGCACCGACGACGTGGAGGAGGTGATCCGCCGGACGTTCAGCTACGCCTTCCACCCGGCCGCCTCCGACCTGCCCGCCGGGGTGCTGCCGAAGTTGGAGTTCCGCCGGATCACGACCGTGCCGTTTGAAGTCCTCGGCCAACGGGTCGTGCCGATCCCCCTGGGCCACGGCCGGTTCGACGTGCTCGGCTTCCGGTTCGACGACGTGGCCTACTGCACCGACGTCAGCCGCATCCCGGACGCGAGCTGGCCGCTCTTGGAGGGGCTGCGGGTGCTGGTGATCGACGCCCTGCGGCCAGGCAAGCCGCACCCCGCCCACTTCAGTCTGGATCAGGCATTGGAGGCCATCGCCCGTCTTCGCCCCCGGCAGGCGTACCTGACGCACATGGGCCACGAAATGGAATATGAAGCCCTGACGTCGAGACTGCCGCCCGGGGTCGCCCCGGCTTACGACGGCCTCCGGTTCGACTTTTAGTAGGGTCAGTAGCTCCGGTTAGGAGTCTCTGGGGAGCTTTCGCCCGATATCCTTTCAGCTTGAGAATCGGCCACCCGTCCCCATATGGATCTCATCGTGCGTCGGGGTATCCGGCCGAGTCCATTCGGGGGCGTGCGTCATGGGCGTCTGGGACTTCCTGCTCCTGCTACTGGTCGCCTTCGTCTGCGGCGGGCTGGCGCAGGCGATCACCGGCTACTAACCCTGTGAGCGGTTTACCCCGTATTCAACAAGCCGACCTTCCCCGAAACGCGAACCGCCCCGGCCACTCCGGGCCGGGGCGGGGATGAGGGGTCATCGCCAGGGGATGACTGCGCCGTTCTCGTCGCGCTCGGCGCCCCACAACTCCGAGCGGCGGCTATGCAACTCGCCGAGCCGCTGGACGTCCTCCTCGAACGTCTTGAGGTCGGGCAGACTGTCGCACTCCCCCTCGGTCTGTTCCAAGGCGATCTCCAACAACGGCAGGACGTACCGCTCGACGATCCGGCTCAGCCTGACGCCCCGGAAATGACAGCCCCGGCAGTGGCACTGCCTCTCGGGGTGATTCTGCCAGAAGGCGTCGGCCAGGTCGCGGGCGAACTTCATCGCCCCGACCAGAAGCAGCAGGTCGGCGTGGCGTTCGCTGGCCGCGAACTCGCGCGCCGCACGGCCCAACTCCTTCTGGGACAGTCTGCCGGGCGCCAGCGGGACCGGGCCGGCGGCCACGGTCACGGCCACCGCGCCGAGGAACTGCCGGCGGTCGGACGTCGGGGAATGGGGTTGTGACGACATCGGCGAACTCCTTCAGTGAGGGTTCGCCCGGGGCGCGATGGCGGGAGCGTGGATGAGCTGTAGAGTTAACCACGGCAGCCGTCCCGCGAAATCCGGGCGGTTGTTAGCCGGTCGGGTGTTTCAGCACCCGACCGGCACCGTTTCGGCGGCGCGCCAAGTCTACTCCGGCGACGCCGGGACGCAAGGGAAATGCCAGCCCCAGGGCCGCCGGCAGAAGCTCTCCCAAGAGGCCATCGACTACGCCATGGCCATCAAGATCGACGCGACGGCGCTGCTGGGCGAGTTCCTGCGGGCCGCGGAGAAGAACTCCGGGGTGAAGGGGCAGTTGAACGGCAAGACACCTTCTGGCGGTCCCAAAAGGAGACCGCCAGAAGGATCGACACCCACCCTGGCCGACGCCGGGATCAGCAAGCGGGAGTCATCGGACGCGCAGGTGTTGGCGCGGGCCAAGGCGATCAAGATCGACGCGACGGCGCTGCTGGGCGAGTTCCTAGGTAGGGCGGAGAAGAACAAAGGGGCC
>DASSAT010000243.1:0-4610 GCA_035699305.1 Fimbriiglobus sp.
CGCGGAGGGCGCAGAGAGAAGAATAGAGTTCAAGACAGTTTTTTACTCGGTCTTTCTCTCCGCGCCCTCCGCGCCCTCCGCGGTGAATTCTCTTACGGCTCCGGGACCATGTGGGTGAACGGCGGGACGTACGCCTGCACCGTGGTCATCAGCCCGACGATGCACGCCAGCAGCAGGCTGTGCCAGACGACCGCCTTGAAGATGTCCGCCTCCCGGCCGATCTGGTTGGTCCCGGCGGTCGCCACGCAGATGCTCTGGGCGTCGATCATCTTGCCCATCACCCCGCCGGTGCTGTTGGCGGTACAGATCAGCACCTCCGCCTGGCCGCGGGTCAGCCCCGACAGGTCGAATGCCCCGGATTGGAACACCTCACCGGCGGTGATCTTCTGCAAGCTGCCGAACAGGGCGTTGCTGCCGGCGTCGGTTCCGGTCAGGAACACCCCGATCCAGCCGAGCAGCGCCGCGAAGAACGGGTAGAGCTTCCCCGTCTCGGCGAACGCCACCCCGAGCGTGGCGTCGATGCCGGCGTACTTGGTGACGTAGCTCAGGCCGAGCATGCAGGCGATGGTCGGGATCGGCAACTTCATCTGGATGAGGGTCTTGCGGAGGACCGTCCAGCAGGTTCGCGGCGGCGTCCGCAGGACCAGGGCCGACAGGAATACGGCGACGATCACCGGCGCCCCGGGAGTGGTCAGCCAGGGGACTTTGAACTTGGCGGCCTCCGACTCCCGCACTCGGACCCCGTGGGTGCCGAACAGGTCCGGGGAAGCCGCCGCCGGCAGCGGCCCGACGACGGCCCCGACCATCTCCGGGGTGAGCAACTTCTGGAGTTGGCTGGCCCGCTCGACCTCGTCATGCAGGGTCGGGACCGGCTCCTCGTAGTAGCTGCGGGCGAACCCAAGGTCGAGCGGGCCGTACTTCTCCTGCTCCCGGAGGACGCCGGCCACCACCAAACAGGCCGACATAATGACGAACGGCGACCACGCCAGCGCCACCCGCCGCGGGGTCAGCGGGGCGGTCCGCTCGGCCATGCCGACCCCGGATTGGAACATCGTGCCGACCGCCTCCTCGGCCTCGGCAACGTTCGGGTCGGTCGGGGTGGCCGGCTCCGTCGTCTGCCCGGCCCCGGTCTGCTCGGCGGGGAACTTCCACTCCACCCGCGGCCGCCAGACGAACTTCAGGAACAGCGCCAGGCAGACGAGCGAGAAGATGCTGCCGCAGATGTCGGTCATCGGCCAGACGGCCGGGAACCCCGGCCCCCAGCTGTGCAGGGTGGCGAAGGTGTACTGGGAGACGGCGAACGACCCACCGCCGACGAGCAGCACCGGCCAGATCGCCAGCGTCTGCCGCCAGGTGCACATGACCTTGACCATGTACAGCGGGATCAGGCAGGAGAGGAACGGCAGTTGGTGGCCGCACATGACGCTGATGGTGTCGGCCGGCAGCCCGGTGGTGTTGCCCAGGACCAGCACCGGCGTCCCCAACCCGCCGTAGCAGACCGGCGAGGTGTTGGCGATCAGGCAGATGACCGCGGCCCGGAACGGCGGCACGCCGAGGCCGACCAGCATGGCCCCGCAGATGGCCACCGGCGTCCCCGACCCGGCCGCCCCCTCCAGCAGCGCCCCGAAGCAGAACCCGATCAGCACCGCCTGCACCCGGGCGTCCCCGGACAGCCCGCCGATCGACCGGCGGATGATGGCGAACTGCCCGGTCTCGACCGTCAGGTGGTACAGCAGCATCGCCGCGAACACGGTCAGGCCGATCGGCACCAGCCCGAACGCCGCTCCGTGGACAAACGCCCACCCGGCCATCTCGACCGGCATGCTGTACACGGCGGACGCGATGACGATCGCGGTGACGGCGCCCGCGGCCCCGGCCCAGCTGGCCAGCCAGCGCCGGCCGACCAGCAGGTAGAACAGCACCAGCACCGGCAGCGCCGCGACCAGCGTGGACGCGACCTGCGAGCCTTGCGTCAGCCACTTGGCGAACGGGTTGAGGTCCTGGACGTAGACGGCGAAGAGCATGGGGCGGCCTTTTTACTCCCTCCCCCCTTGGGGGGGGAGGGTTCTTTTTACTCCCTCCCCCCTTGGGGGGGAGGGTTGGGGTGGGGGGTACGAGGCGTCAACCGGTCGTGACCATCGTCCCTCACCCGTGGGGCTTACCCCCCACCCTAACCCTCCCCCCCAAGGGGGGAGGGAACCAGAGAAGGACGGGTGACGGGCTGCTTAGCGGTTAAGATGGCGATGCTAACACCCCGTCGCCGGGATGCAACCCTCTTCCCCCGGAGCCGCACCATGTCACCGCTGCTCGCCGCCTTGCTCCTCCCGCTAGCCGACGCCCCGAAACCGCTCGCCGAGTTCGCCGACCCGAACGCCCGCGGGCCGGCCGTCGTCCGCTTCGACGCCGACGGCAAGGCCCAGGCGCTGACTGCCGACGGCATCGGCGTCCCGCTCCAGCTCTGGGACGTGGCGACCGGCAAGGAACTCCAGAGCTTCGGAGGACACGCCATCCAACCGCTGGCTATGGCGTTCAGCCCCGACGGCAAGACGCTGGCCGCAGCCGGCATCGGCTCGCGCACCGTCCGCAACGCCGTCCAGCTCTGGGACGTGGCGACCGGCAAGCCGACCCTGCGGCTGCCGGCCGACACGCCGCAACTCCAGGCGATCGCGTTCAGCCCCGACGGCAAACACCTCGCGGCCGGCGGCACCGACCGCGCCGTGACGGTCTGGGACGCGACCACCGGCAAGCCGGTCGCCGCGCTGCCGCAGTTCCCGGCCCCGGTGCAGGCGGTCGCGTTCAGCGCCGATGGCAAGCACCTCGCGGCCGGGGTGCCCGGGGTGCCGGCTGGCGGCGAGGTCCGCGTCTGGGACGCCGGCACCTGGAAGGAGGTCGCCGCCCTTCACAGCACCTACCCGGTCCTCGACTCGGTCGCGTTCAGCCCGGACGGCAAGACGCTGGCCGTCGCGGTCGGTAACCGGGTGAAGAAGGTGGGCGTCGTCGAACTCTGGGACGTGGTGACGAAGAAGCTCACCGCTACCCTCAAGGGCCACGCCGGCCGGGTGTGGGTGGCGGCGTTCCACCCCGACGGCAAGGTCCTGGCGACCGGCGGCAGCGACCGGACCGCCCGGCTGTTCGACCTCGCCACGGGGAAGCAGCTGGCGGTCTTCCCCGGCCATGCGGCCCGGGTGACGACGCTGGCGTTCAGCCCGGACGGCAAGCGGCTGGCCGCCGGGACGGGCCAGGGCGGTTCGGCGAAGGTCTGGGACATCGGTCCGTTCGTGGGCGAGTGAGGGTTCTGGGCGGTCGGGGGAAAATCGCGGATTTGGTCAAGGGCCGTCCGGTTTGCCGCCGACGAAAGAGGGGAAACCTGGTCCGGGGCGGGCAAGGTGCCGGAGCTGCGCCCGCCCCCGCCTTCCATCGACCTCCCCGGTCGTCCCACCGGAGACTTCATGACATGACACACACCAAGACCCTCCTCGCACTCCTGGCGACGGTCGTCGTCGCCTGGGGCTGTGCCAAGCCCCCGACCGGCCAGCCGGCCGCGAGCAGCAACAAGAGCCTGGAAGCCCGGGTGGCAAAGCTGGAGAAGGACTTGAAGGCGGCGCAGGCGCAGGCGGCCGACCTGGACGCGAAGTTCCGGGCGGAGCAGGCCCGCGGGCTGGCGGTCGAGAAGGAGCGCGACGCCCTGCGGGCGGACCTGACGGCACGGACGACCGAGCGGGACACGTTGCAGGCGCAGTTCGACGGTTTCCGCAAGAACCTCAAGGACCTGATTGGCCAGGCGGAGGCGGCGCAGGGTCTGCCGGCGGCCCCGGCGGTGCCGACCGGCTCGGCGGCCCCGGCCACCGCGGTGAACGCCCTGCCGGCCCCGAAGGGGTTGTAAGCAACGTCGGACGGCCGACCCCCGTGGACCGCCGCGGGCCGCCCGGAGGACCCGGGCGGCCCGCGGTGTTTCATGTCGTTGCGAACAGCGCCATCCGCGGATAGCATGGCGACATTTTGCGGAGGGAACAGTTGTGGCCAATCGTGCATATCTCATCGGTGGTGACAATTCTGCACCGATCGGCCCGACGAGCGACAGCTACGATCCGGACACCCAAATCCTTTGCGCAGCGAGCTACCGACTCCCAGCGTTCTGGTTGTTCTGCTTCGACCAGCCAGACCTTTATGAGTTCGAGATCGAAGGGGATCGCATCCCGACCGCCCTCACGAGTACGAAGGCCGCCCGGGAACGGCTCACTGAGAGGTCCGTGCTTGCGGCCGTCCTGTTCGCGGCTCACGCTAAGCAGTGGGCCGAGTGGGTGCGGTTCATTCGCGACTGTCCGTTCGCGTACATCACCCTGGACGGGTACGAGGTGTGGGCGATGGGGCCGGACGAGTTCACCCAGCACCTTGCTCTGTTGAAATGTTCGTGATGTGACGGCCCGGTCTTCAGCCCGTAAGGGCTGGGAGTTCTCAGCCCAGGGCATCGCCCAATCGCGTTCGGCTCGCGAGTTGCTGGTGTCAGGCTTCGCGGTCGCGTAGTTTGCTCAAGTACGCCAGCAACTCCTCCTCGTCGGCCCAGCCTTGCAGGTAGAAGCTCAACACCCGGAACGACTCCATCGTCACGC
>DASSAT010000244.1:0-2284 GCA_035699305.1 Fimbriiglobus sp.
GAAGATCACGACGCACGGGTACGCGATCCAGGCGAGGGTGACGACCGAGGACCCGGCCAACGGGTTCGTGCCGGACTACGGCCGGTTGACCGCGTACCGGTCCGGCGGCGGGCTGGGCATCCGGCTGGACGCCGGCACCGCGTTCAGCGGCGCGGTCATCACCCCGTTCTACGACTCGCTGCTGGTGAAGCTGACCGCTGGCGGCAACCGGTTCGTGGACGCCGCCCGGCGGATGGAGCGGTGCCTCCAGGAGTTCCGCGTCCGCGGGGTCAAGACGAACATCCCGTTCCTGCTGAACCTCGTCACCCACCCCGGGTTCCTGAACGGGACCGTGACCACCCGGTTTCTCGACGAGACGCCGGAGCTGTTCGAGTTGCCGGTCCGCCAGGACCGGGCGACGAAGTTGCTCACCTACATCGCCGAGGTGATCGTCAACGGCCACCCGGAGGTGAAGGGGAGGCCGCGGCCGGACATCGGCACGTCCGGGACGGCCGAGGTGCCGGGGGACCACGTCGGCGCGCCACAACATACGCCGGGTAAGCCGACAGGCTTGCCGACGGGCACCCGCGACCGGTTCCTCGAACTCGGGGCGGAGAAGTTCGCCAAGTGGGTCCGCACGCAGAAGCGGCTGCTCATCACCGACACGACGATGCGGGACGCGCACCAGTCACTCCTGGCGACGCGGATGCGGACCTACGACATGCTGCACGTCGCGCCGGAGTACGCCCGCCGGCACGCCGACTTCTTTTCCCTGGAGATGTGGGGCGGGGCGACGTTCGACAGCGCGATGCGGTTCCTCAAGGAGGACCCGTGGGACCGCCTCGCCCGGCTCCGCGAGCGGGTGCCGAACATCCTCTTCCAGATGCTCCTGCGGGCGTCGAACGCGGTCGGCTACTCGAACTACCCGGACAACGTCGTCTACGCCTTCTGCAAGGAGACGGCGCAGGCCGGGATGGACGTCTTCCGCATCTTCGACGCCAACAACTGGCTGCCGAACCTGCGGCTCGGGATCGACGCCGTCCGGCCCACCGGGGCGATCATCGAAGCCGCGGTCTGCTACACCGGCGACATCCTGGACCCGAGGCGAGACAAGTACTCGCTGAAGTACTACGTCGATCTGGCAAAGGAGTTGGTCAAGCTCGGCACGCACGTCCTGGCGATCAAGGACATGGCCGGGCTGGTGAAGCCCTACGCCGCGCGGAAGCTGGTCAAGGCGCTCCGCGATGAGATCGACATGCCGATCCACTTCCACACCCACGACGCCGCTGGCGGGCAGATCGCCTCGTACCTCAAGGCGGCCGAGGAAGGCGTGGACATCGTCGATTGCGCCTTCGCCCCGCTGTCCGGCGTGACCGCGCAGCCGAACCTGAACTCACTCGTCGAGGCGCTGCGGTTCACCGACCGCGACACCGGGCTGTCGTTCGACGACCTCCAGCAGACGGCCCTCTACTGGGACGGGGTCCGCCGGTACTACGCCGCGTTCGAGTCGGGGCAGTTCGCCAGCTCCGCGGATGTGTACCTGCACGAGATGCCGGGCGGGCAGGCGACCAACCTGATGCAGCAGGCGAAGTCGCTGGGCCTCGGCGACCGCTGGCCAGAGGTGTGCCGGACATACGCGGCGGTGAACCAGATGTTCGGCGACATCGTGAAGGTGACGCCGACCTCGAAGGTGGTCGGCGACATGGCCCTGTTCATGCTCGCCAATGGGCTAACCCCGGCCGACGTGCTCAACCCCGACCGCGAGATCGCCTTCCCGGAGTCGGTGGTCGAGTTCTTCGCGGGGAAACTCGGGCTGCCGCCGGGTGGGTTCCCGCCGGAGCTTCAGAAGCGCGTCCTCCGCGGCCGCAAGCCACTGACCGACCGGGCCGGGGCGTCACTGCCGCCGGCCGACTTCGCGGCGGCCGCGAAGAAGGTCGAGGCGGCGACCGGCCGGCCGCCGACCGGCCAGGACGTGGTGTCGTACCTGCTCTACCCGAAGGTGTTCACCGACTTCGCCCGGCAGCAGGCGCGGTACTCGGACCTGAGCGTGCTGCCGACGCCGGTCTTCTTCTACGGGATGGACAAGGGCGAGGAGGTGTCGGTCGAGATCGAGCCGGGCAAGACGCTCATCATCAAGTTCCTGACCGTCGGCGACCCGCACGAGGACGGCAAGCGGCTGGTCTTCTTCGAGCTAAACGGCCAGCCGCGCGAGGTGCTGGTGGAGGACCGGTCGCTGGGCGGCGGGTCGGCCCCCGCCCGGCCGAAGGCCGAGCCGGGCAACCCGCGGCACGTCGCGGCACCGATG
>DASSAT010000245.1:0-2952 GCA_035699305.1 Fimbriiglobus sp.
CAACTCGACCGCGCCCGCACCCGTAGCGGCACCGACTCCTTGCCCGGCCGGCCGACCACGTGGAACCCCATCTGCCCCCGCGGGCACTCCGTCTCCACGTAGCACTCCCCCGGCGTCAGCGTCCGCGGCGGCTCCACCCGATGCGCGTACCGCGTCTTGAACGCTTCGGCCAACTTCGCCTCCTCGGCCTTCTTCTCGTCGGCGGAGAGCGCGTCCTTCTTCGCCCGGAACTCGGCCTGGAGCGCCGCCCACTCGCCGTGCAGCGCCTCGTACCGGTCCAGCGCCTGCTCGACGATGCGGACGCTCTCGACGATCTCCCGCATCCGCACGTAGAACCGGTGCCAGCAGTCGCCGATGACCGCGTCCGACGGCGCCCGGTCGAACGGCGGCAGCGGCACGTCGAACTCGTACCGCTCGTAGCCGCTGTACGGCTCGGTCTTGCGCAGGTCCCAATCCGGGTCGCCCTTCACTCGGTCCAAAGACGCCCGCAGCACCGGGCCGGAGCAGCCGTAACTCAGCGCCAGCTCCTTCGACAGCACCCCGACGCTGGCGGTCCGCTTGACGAAGATGTGGTTGTCGGTCAACAGCATGTGGTACTCGGCGATCCGCGGCTTGAAGTAGTCGAGGAACCGCCGGCAGCGGTCGGTCCAGCCTTCGGGCAGGTCGTCGTGGGCGCCGCCGATGGTCAGATAGCTGTAGGTCAGCCGGGCGCCGCAGGCGTCCTCGAACAGATCGAGGATCTGCTCGCGCTCGCGGAAGGCGTATAGGAACGGGCTGATGGTGCCGAGGTCCAGCCCGTAGGCGCCCATGCCGACCAGGTGCGAGGCGATGCGGTTTAGCTCGCCGATCAGCACGCGGATGACCTGCGCCTTCTCGGGGACATGCACGCCGCAGAGCTTCTCGACCGCCAGGGAGTACCCGACGTTCATGTTCATGGCGGCGAGGTAGTCCATCCGGTCGGTGTACGGGATGAACTGGATCGGGGTGACGTTCTCGCCGATCTTCTCGGCACAGCGGTGCAGATAGCCGAGGTGCGGCGTCACCTCGCGGATGACCTCGCCATCGGTGCGCAGCACGAGGCGCAGCACGCCGTGGGTGCTGGGGTGTTGCGGCCCCATGTTGACGAGCATCTCGTCCGTGCGGACGTCGAACTCGATGACGGTCGGGTCGGCGGCAGGTTCGGGGGGCATGGGGTTATTCGGCCGGCAGGTTGGGGTCGGTTGGCGGCTGCCCTTTAGTGCCCCAAGGTGGGGGAAGGCGACGGCGGACTTCGCGGGCCTCCTCCGGCGAGAGCGGCTTCCACTCGTCCAACTGCACGTCGAATTCGACGAAGACCGTGTCGAACGGTCGGGACGGCTCGCGGGTCATGCGGGGCTCTCTGTCGGTCTGCGAGTCATTGTAGCGGGTTGCCTGCCGCTCACGTCAGGCAGCGGACGTGCGGGTAGGCCAGTACCTTCGCATCGGCGGTCAGGACCGGGATGTCCAGCACCCGTGCTGTCGCTACCAGGATGCGGTCGGCCGGGTCCTTGTGGAACGGGGCCGGCAGCCGGGTCGAGGCGATGGCGATTTCAGGGGACAGGTCCACAAGCCGGACTCCGGGGTAGGCGAGGGCCGTGCGGACCCAATCCTCCACGGGCACCGGGAGCGTGATCTTCCCCGCCGCGTCCAACAGTGCGATCTCCCAGCACGAGATCACGCTCACACCCAGTCCGGCTGGCCCGTTGGCGGCGATGTGTCCCTGCTGGGGAGTGGTCAGCTTCGGGTCGGCCTGTACCCACCAGACCCAGACGTGGGTGTCCAGCAGGATCACTTCATCGCCTCGATGTCGTCCGGGTCGATCGCCGGGCCGAACGGGTCGTCGTATTTGTACGGCGTGCGGCCCCGCAGGGGATGCTCACCCCCTTCGCCCGGGTCGCAGGCCGGCTCGAACGGGTCGATGTAGTATCCCGGTGTCCCGCGCAAGGGGTACTTGCCGCCCTCGGTCGGGTCGGCGGCGGCGGCCGGGCGGACCACCACCTCGACCACCTGGCCGGGCGGGAACGGCAGCTTCTCGACGGTGAGCGAGCCGTCCGGGCGGACGGTCGCGGTGACGGTGATCACAGACATGGTCGGCCCCCTGGTTCATCCCCATCTTACCAGGACGACGCCGGCGGTTCCGCTGGCATCGCGGTTCGGGGTGTGGTATGGCGACCGGCCTCAGGAGGGTTCCGATGATCCGCCCGCTGCTGACCGGCCTCGTGGCCGCGGTCGCCGTCTTCGGCTGCGCGCCCGCCCAGACGGCCGGCCCCGACCGCCCCGCCCGGTGGGAGAAGGACGTCGCCGCCATCGAGAAGCGGCTGAAGAAGGACCCGCCGGCCGCGGGCGGGGTGGCGTTCGCCGGCAGCTCCAGTGTCCGCCTTTGGGACTTGAAGAAGTCGTTCCCGGACTTGAACGCCGTCAACCTCGGGTTCGGCGGATCGCAAATCCCAGACAGCACCCACTTCGCCCCGCGGCTAATTGTGCCGCTGCGGCCGCGGGCGGTCGTGCTCTACGCCGGCGACAACGATGTCGCCGCCGGCCACACCCCGGAGCAGGTCCGCGAGGACTTTGTCGCGTTCACCAAGCTGATCCGGGCGGAGTTGCCGAAGACGCGAATCCTGTTCGTGGCGATCAAGCCCAGCATCGCCCGGTGGAAGCAGTTCCCGGCACAGTCGGCAGCGAACGCCCTGGTGAAGGCCGTGTGTCTGCGCGACAAGCGGCTGACGTTTGTGGACGTGGTGCCGGCGATGATCGGCGCCGACGGCAAGCCGGACCCGGCGTTGTACGTCCGGGACGGACTGCACCTGTCCGCGAAGGGCTACGAGCTGTGGACCGCGGCGGTCAAGAAGGCGCTGGATGACTTGTAGGGTGGGTCGAGTCTTCGAGGCCCACCATTCGGCAGACGGTGGACGGACAACCCCGCCGCGTCAACCG
>DASSAT010000246.1:0-11326 GCA_035699305.1 Fimbriiglobus sp.
AAGGGGGAGGGAGGAAGACGGACGCCCTCCGTGGCGGCTCGCGGCGGCTTCACTCCAACATATAGGGTGGCGACCCCGAACGTGAACGGGTAGTAGCGCACGTCGGCCAGCCCGTGAGTCCGCATCTTGTCCGCCAGCTCCTCGCCGTCCGGGAACTCCATCACGCTGGCCGGCAGGTAGGAGTATGCGCCCTCCCGGCTGCGCGACAGGACTTGCCCGACCCGCGGCAGCACCGCCCGGAAGTACCAGCGGTACAGCGGCCCGAACACCCGGCCGCGCGGCCGGGAGAACTCCAGCACCGCCACGCGCCCGCCGGGCCGCGCGACGCGCACCATCTCGGCTAACCCACGGTCGGGGTCGGTAACGTTGCGCAGTCCAAACGCCACCGTCACGAGTTGGAAGTGGTCGGCGGGGAAGGGGACCGCCTGAGCGTCGGCTTCGACGAACCGAACCCGTTCAGATGCACCCGCGTGCCGGGCCTTCTCCGCCGCGCGGACCAGCATCTCGTGGCAGAAGTCCGCCCCGACGATCGGCACCGCGCCGCCGTCTGCCCGGTCGTAGGCCAGCGCCAAGTCGCCGGTGCCGGTGCACAGGTCGAGGATCGGCCCAGCGTCGGCCGGGGCCGGCGGCACGAGCCGCGTCGTCTTCCGCCGCCAGGCCCGGTCGGCGTTCAGGCTCAGTAGGTGGTTGAGGAAGTCGTACCACGGCGCGATCTGGCCGAACATCCGGCGGATGCGGGCCTCGCGCTTGTCGAGCAGGTCGGCGGGCACGGGTCGGGTCCGTGTCGGAGAGTACGGCTACCAGTGGTGAGTTATGGAGGAAACCGCCGGCCGTCCGGTGTCCGCAACCGCGGGCGTGCGGTAGAGTGTTGGCGACACCCCCGGAGCGCGAGCGGCGGCCATGCTGGAGTCCCGACGATTCCTGGTCAAGGAGCGGGTCAAGGTCCTGGCGTCGCACCACACCTACGACATCCTCGACGCCGACACCGGGGAGCCGGTCGGGACCGCCGACGAGGTCATCTCCGGCCTCACCAAGCTGCTGCGGTGGTTCGTCAGCAAGCAGCTCATGGGCACCCGGGTCGAGGTCCGCGAGAAGCCGGACGACTCGCTCGTCTTCACCCTCAGCCGCGGGTGGTACGTCTTCCGGTCGCGGGTCGAGGTCCACGACGCCCAGGGGGCACTGGTCGGCTACCTCAAGAGCAAGCTGATCTCCTGGAGCGGCGGGTTCCACGTCAGCGACCGGGACGACCGGCCGTTCGCCGAGGTGACGGGGAACCTGATCGGGTTCAATTACCGGATGACGACGCCCGACGGGGCGGTCGAGTTGGGCCGGGTGTCCAAGCAGTGGAAGGGGATCGGCCGGGAGCTGTTCACCTCCGCGGACTGGTACTTGGTCGAGATCGACGAGGACCTGGACGAGCAGCCGATGGCCAAGATGCTGGTGCTGGCGGCCGCGCTGGCGACGGACATGATCTTCAAGTCGGAGTCCCGGACTACTTCCGTTACCGACCTGGGGGGCTGACTCGTGCTCACCGCCGAAGGGTGCCGCGGCCGCCGGCAGCGGCTGCTTGGCCGCCTGGAGCTGACCCACCCGCTGCTCCTGGGCGACCCGCAGAACCTGCGGTATCTCGCCAACGTCTACGTGGACCCGTTCAGCCTCGGGGCGGACTACGGCGGGCTGCTGCTGATCCAGCCGGACGGGAAGACGACCCTGTACCACGACAACCGGCTGCCGAAGTCGGTGGAGGCGGCGCACGTCGATGAGCGGGTGCCGGTGAAGTGGTACGACGGCAAGTCCCCCGGCGACGGCCCGCGGCGGCTGATCCTGCGGGACGTGGTCGAGTTGAGCGGCACCGGCGGCCACATCCACGACTCGCTATCCGACCCGCTCGCCCCGGACCTGTGGCGCGCGATCGCGGCGATGCGCCGGACCAAGGACCCGGACGAGGTCGAGGTACTGCGGGCGTGCATGCGGGCGGCTGAGGCCGGCCACGACTGGGCGCGCCGCCGGGTCCAGCCGGGGCTGACCGAGTTGCACGTCTACTCCGGCGTCTCCCACCGCTGCTGCCGCGCGGTCGGCCGGCCGGTCGTGGTGTACGGCGACTTCGCGGTCTGCACCGGCCCGGCCCGCCGCGGCGGCCCGCCGACCGACCTGGAGATCCAGGCCGGCGACATGCTCATCCTCGACTACTCGGTGGTCATCCAGGGCTACCGCTGTGACTTCACGAACACCCTGGTCGTCGGCGCCGACCCGACGCCGGACCAGGAGCGGCTGTTCGACCTGTGCGTGGCCGCGATGGCCGAGGGGGAGAAGTTGCTCAAGGCGGGGACCGCGTGTAAGGACGTTTACGACGCGGTCCGCGGCGTCTTCGACCGGCACGAGATGGCCGACCACTTCCCGCACCACGCCGGGCACGGGCTGGGGCTGGGCCACCCGGAGGCGCCGTTCTTCGTCAAGGACGCGACCGAGTGGCTGGTCGCCGGAGACGTGGTGACATTGGAGCCGGGGCTGTACGTCGAGGGCGTCGGCGGCGTGCGGATCGAGCACAACTACTTGATTACCGAGGAGGGGTACGAGCGGCTGAGCAATCACGCGATCGCGCTGAAGTGACATAAGCCCACCCGTTGCCACGGGTGGGCTTGGGACAACCTTCTCAACGGATCGGCGCAATCTCGATGTCCTTGAAGTGGATCTCGGACCCCTCCGACTGGAGGCCGATCCGCCCGGACTTGAGGTTGCCGTTCTTCCCCTCGTTGACCTTCCGGCCGTTCACCACCACCGTGATGTCGCCGCCCTTGCAGGTGATCTCGTACTGGTTCCACTCGCCGATCGGCTTCTCAACCGGCGTATCCTTCGGGTCGCGGAAGTAGTGCCGGGCCTGCCGCGGGTCCTGGCGGGACTTGTCCACGTCCAGCGTCACCTCCGGCGGCATGATGAGCCAGAAGTCGCCGGCCCGGCCGGAGGCGAGTTGGGCCTCCACCGAGGTCGGCCACACCTTGTCCTCCTTCTGGACGTGCAGCAGCACCCCGCTGTTGCCGCCCTTGCTCCCCTCGGGGAAGCGCCACTTCACCCGCAGGACGTAGTTACCGTGCTCCTTTTCGGTGGCGATGTACCCGTTCGGCTTGCCCTTGCAGATGATTTCGCCGTCCGCGACCGACCAGGTGTTCTTCGGGTCGGGGTGCGGGTCCGCCTTGGTGCCGCGGAGGTACGGCTTCCAGCCGGTGAGGTCCTTGCCGTTGAAGAGCGGCTTGAACCCGGACTTGGGCTGGGCCGAGGTCGTGTCGGGCCACGCGACGGCCACGGCCAGGGCCGGCAGGAGCGGGAGTGCCCAGGTGCGCATGGGGAACCTCGTTGTCACAGGGGAGGGGCCGCCCCGGGACCAGCCCGGGCGTCGGAGCGAGATTGTAGGCGGGACGGGTGCCGGACGCAATCAGCCGAAGAGTCCCGCGACCGGTTCGCCGGTGGTCATCCGCTGCGGCCTGTCGGCGAGGTCGGTGTAGTGCGTGTCTGCTGGGATGCCGAGAGCGCCGAACATTGTCGCGGCCAGGTCGCCGGGCGTGACCGGCTGGGACTGCGGGTAAGCGGCGTGGCGATCGGAGGCGCCGTACACCGCGCCGCGGCGAACGCCGGCGCCGGCAAGGACGATCGTGTAGCAGCGCGCCCAGTGCTTGCGGCCCGGTGTTGTGCCGGCGAAGTTCTTCTCCCGGGCCACCAGCGGCGCCCGGCCGAACTCGCCCATGCACACGACTAGTGTTTCCTTAAGTAGGCCGCGGTCGTCCAGGTCGTCGAGCAGGGTGGAAAAGCTGTGGTCGAACCGCGGGAGCAGGTGCTCGCGCATCGCCTCGAAGATGTCGTTGTGGGTGTCCCAGCCGTATTCGTCGGTCTGGTCGGGGTGGTGGTCCTGGCCGCGGATGGTGTGGTTGAAGAACGCCGTCACCCAGGGGACGCCGGCCTCGACCAGCCGCCGGGCGAGCAGGCACGCCTGCCCGGCCCGGTAGCGGCCGTAGCGGTCGCGGACCTTCGACGGTTCCTTACCCAGTTCGAACGCCGTGCGGACCCGCGGCGAGTCGATCAGCTCGTAAGCCTTGCGGAGCAGGTCGGCGTGGCCGGCGACCGGGAGCGCGCCCGAGTCGAGCGCCGCGGCGAGCGACTTCCGCGCCCGCAGCCGGTCCCGCGACACGTCCGGCGGCAGGCTCAGGCCGTCGAGGACCGCGGCCCCGGCGGACACGTCGCCCAGTTCGATCGGGTCGTAGCCGTGCCCGAGGAACCCGCCGTACTGGCCGGGGGACGCCTCGATCGGGGCGAGGAGCGGCCCGTTGACGTGGAACGCCGAATGCGGGAACCGGTCGGTCGGGCGGACGCGGTGCAGCACCGCCCCGAGGGCCGGGAAGTCGGTCGGGGCCGGCGGCGGGTTGGACGACTTGCGCGGGTGGAACTGTCCGGTCAGCGCCAGGTAGCACGCCGAGCCGTGGTCCAGGTCGTCGTGGGTCATCGACCGCAGCAGCGTGAACCGGTCGGCCAGCTTCGCCAGCTGCGGTAGGTGTTCGCAGAAGCGAACACCCGGCAGCGCGGTCGGGATGGTCCCGAACGCGCCGCGGACCTCCACCGGGGCGTTGGGCTTCGGGTCCCAGGTTTCGAGTTGACTCTGCCCGCCGCTGGTGAAGACGACCAGCACCGACTTCGCCCGCGCGAGCGGCCCGGCCAGCCCCGGCCGGGCGCTCGCGGCGAGCAGCGCCGGTATCCCGATCCGCAGCCAGTCGCGGCGGGACGGGGGTTCGCCAGCCAGGGAGGGTCGGACCAGGAAGCGGTGCATGGCGGTCGGTAGGCGGGACGGTTCGTCGCGTCCGCCCGATTGTAACACTTCACCCGACCGCGTGCGAACCCCATGCGCGACATGTCCGCTGACCCACTGACTGTATCCCGTATAATTGGCCTCATCCTCCCCGCCCCCGACCCCGAGCACCATGCGCCTGGACACCCTGACCATCGTCGGCGTCGGCCTGATCGGCGGGTCGGTGGGGCTGGCGGCGAAGGCCCGCGGGGTGACGCACCGGGTCGTCGGCGTCGGCCGGGACGAGCGGACCCTGGCCCGCGCCGTCGCGGTCGGGGCGATCGACTCGTTCACCACGAACCTTTCCGATGGAGCGTCGTCCGCCGATCTGGTCGTCGTCTGCACGCCGGTCGATCGGGTCGCCGGGGATGTCCTCACTGCGGCGACCGCGGCGCCGCCCCGGTCGGTCGTCACCGACGCCGGCAGCACCAAGGGCAACATCGTCCGCGCCCTGAACGGCACCATGCCCGCGAAGGCCGCCCCGTTCGTCGGCAGCCACCCGCTGGCCGGGTCGGAGAAGAAAGGGGCCGCTCACTCGCGGGCCGACCTGTTCGCCGACCGCATCGTGGTCGTCACCCCGACCGCCGACACCGACCAGGAGGCGGCGTCGGTGGTCGATCTGTTCTGGCAGTCGCTCGGCGCGCACGTGATCCGCATGGACCCGTTCGAGCACGACGAGGCGCTGGCGGCGACCAGCCATCTACCGCACGCGGCGGCGTCGGGCCTGGCCGCGGCCACGCCGGTCGGCTGGCTCGGGCTGACGGCCGGCGGGTTCCGCGACACGACGCGGATCGCGGGGGCGGACCCCGAACTGTGGGCGGCGATCTTCGAGGCCAACCGCGACGCGGTGCTGGCGGCGGCGGACCGGTTCGCCGACCGGATGGCGGAGTTCCGCCGGGTGCTGGCGGCCGGCGACCGGGCCGGGCTGGTCCGGTGGCTGGCCGAGGGGAAGAAGGTGCGTGATGCTCTGGGAAGTTGAGCTGCGGCCGACCGGCCGCGACGGCGAGCGCGAGCGGGTGTGCGACGAGTTCGACCTGCTCACCCACTCGCAGCGCGGCGCCGACGCGGTCGGCGCGTCCGCCCGCGGCTTCCTGCTCGAAGGCCCGCTGTCGCGGGACGACGTGACGCGGCTTTGCAACGCGCTGCTGGTCGATCCGCTGGTGGCGTCGTTCGCTATCCGCGAAGTCGGGGCGGCCCTCGACGGCCACCCGTACACGGTGCTGCTCAAGCCCGGCGTCATGGACCCGGTGTCGCAGAGCGTCAAGAAGGCGGCCCGCGACCTGGGGCTGTCGGTCGAGGAGGTCCGCACCTTCCGCCGGTACTTCGGCAACACCGCCACCCCGCCGGCCGACCGCGAGCTTCTGTTCCGCAAGGTGCTCGCTAACGACGCCATCGAACAGGTCGTCGTCGGCCACTTGCACGCCGACCACCTCGCCGTTGGCAAGCCGTACACTTTCAAGCTCATCACGCTGCCGATCCGCGAGCTGCACGACGACGCGCTGCTGAAGTTGAGCAAGGACGGCCAGCTCGCGCTCACCCTGGAGGAGATGCGGACGATCCAGGCCCACTTCCGTGAACTGGGCCGCGACCCGACCGACGCGGAGCTGGAGACGATCGCCCAGACGTGGTCTGAGCACTGCTCGCACAAGACCCTCAAGGGGACGGTCGAGTACACCGAAATCGTCAACGGCGAACGCCGCACCCGCCGGTACAAGAACCTCCTGAAGGAGACGGTCTTCGCCGCTACGCAGACGATCCGCGAACGGCTCGGAGCGGACGACTGGTGCGTCAGCGTGTTCGCCGACAACGCTGGTGTGGTGAAGTTCGACGAGAAGTTCCACATCTGCTTCAAGGTCGAGACGCACAACCGGCCGTCGGCCATCGAACCCTACGGCGGGGCGAACACCGGCATCGGCGGAGTGATCCGCGACGTGCTCGGCACCGGCCTCGGCGGCCGACCGGTCTGCAATACCGATGTCTTTTGTTTCGCCCGCCCCGACTACCCGCCGGAGGAGCTGCCGCCGGGCGTGCTGCACCCGCGGCGGGTGATTCAGGGCGTCGTTGCCGGGGTCCGCGACTACGGCAACCGCATGGGCATCCCGACCGTCAACGGAGCGGTGATATTCGACGACCGCTACCTGGCGAACCCGCTCGTCTTCTGCGGCACCGTCGGCCTGATCCCCGTCGGGATGGAGACGAAGAAAGTCAGCCCCGGTGAATTGATCGTCGCTGTCGGTGGGCGGACCGGGCGGGACGGCATCCACGGGGCGACGTTCTCCTCGGAGGAGCTGACCGAGCAGTCCGAGTCGGTCAGTGGTGGGGCGGTGCAGATCGGCAACGCCATCGAGGAGAAGAAGGTCCTCGACGTCGTCCTGGCCGCCCGCGACCGGGGGCTGTTCACCGCGATCACCGACTGCGGGGCCGGCGGGTTCAGCTCCGCGGTCGGCGAGATGGGCGCCGACACCGGTGCCGACGTGCAACTGGAGAACGCGCCGCTCAAGTACGAGGGGCTGAGCTACACCGAGGTGTGGATCAGCGAGTCGCAGGAGCGGATGGTCCTGGCCGTGCCACCGGAGAAATGGGACGAGCTGCGGGCGCTGTGTGACGGCGAGGACGTGGAGGCGGCGGTCCTCGGCACGTTCACCGACACCGGGCGGCTGAGGCTGACGTACCGCGGCGAACAGGTCGCGGAGTTAGACATGCATTTTCTGCATGAGGGTCGTCCGCAGATTGTGCGGGAGGCGCTATGGGAGCCGAAAGCCCACGGACGGCCGTCCGTGGGCTTTGGCACTTCCCTCTCCCACCAGGACGCTTTACTCGCAATCCTCTCCTCTTACTCGATCTGCTCCAAGGAGTGGATAATCCGCCAGTACGACCACGAAGTTCAGGGCGGCAGCGTCGTCAAACCGCTGGTCGGCGCCGCCAACGACGGCCCCTCCGACGCGGCGGTCATCACACCGGACCTCGGCTCATGGGTCGGTGCCGCCATCGGGTGCGGGCTAAACCCACGGTACGCCGACCTCGACCCGTGGGCCGCGGCCGCGGCCGCCATCGACGAGGCCGTCCGCAATGTCGTCGCTGTCGGGGCCGACCCGTCTCGCACCGCCGTCCTCGACAACTTCTGCTGGGGCAACGTCACCGACTCGCAGATGCTCGGGGCACTCGTCCGCACCACCGAGGCGTGCCGGGACGTGGCGATCGCCTACGGCACCCCGTTCATCAGCGGCAAGGACAGCCTCAACAACGAGTACCGCTCCCCCACGCAACGCATCGCCATCCCGCATACGCTACTCGTCTCGGCGCTCGGCCGGGTGCCGGATGTGCGCAAGTGCGTCACGATGGACCTCAAGGAACCAGGCAACGACCTGTACCTCGTCGGGCGGACGAAGGACGAACTCGGCGGCTCACACCTGCACCTCGTCAGCGGACAGGTCGGCGGCTTCCCGCCGACACCTGATTTAATGGAAGCCCCCCGGGTGTTCGCGGCGGTCCACCGGGCGATCTCGGACGGGCTGGTGCGGTCGTGCCACGACCTCAGTGAAGGCGGGCTGGCCGCCGCGGTCGCCGAGATGGCATTCGCCGGCGAAGTCGGGGCTGACGTGACCGACATGCCCGGGGAGGGGCTGTCGGACGAGGTGAAGCTGTTCAGCGAATCGACAACTCGGTTCTTGATCGAAGCGAAGCCGGGACACGCCGACCGCCTTCGCACCTGCTTCCCCGGCGTACCGTTCAAGAAGATCGGTACGACGACCGCCGAACCGCGACTCCGAATCGCCGGGTCGAACGGGGAATGGCTCATCTGGGCGAAGCTGGCGGACCTCAAGGAAACGTGGCAGAAGCCGCTCCGGTGGTAACAGTGTAGTAGGCACACTCCGTGTGCCGTTCTCCGACGGCACACGGAGTGTGCCTACTACACTGCCAACGCGCCGCCTCTCCGGGCGTTTACAATGGCGGTGTGCCCCATCACGGAGGTGGCCCATGTTTCGCCGCATCCCCCCACTGGCTGTCCTCGTCGGCCTGCTCGCGCTCTTGCTCGTCCCGGCCCCGGCGGCCGCCGCGCCCCCGCCCGGCGAGGAGGACGAGTTCGTCCGCAGCGTGAACCGGGCGATCGACCGCGGCGTGCAGTACCTCAAGTCGCAGCACAACCCGCGCACCCACTGGGAAGGGTTCTGGCTCAACCAACTCGGGGACATGAACGGCGGCGTCACCGCCCTCGCGGCGCTGGCGCTGCTCAACTGCGGCGAGAAGCCGGACTCCAAGGAGTTGAAGGCCGCCCTCGAATACCTTCGTAGCCTGTCCACCGACGGGCGGCGGAGCAAGACCTACGTCGTCGGGCTGAGCACGATGGTGTTCGCCGAGGCGCGGCAGCCGCGAGACCTCCCAACGATTCAAGGCAACGTCGATTGGCTGGTCAAGAACGCCGTCCGGTCCAACGGCCGGATCATCGGCTGGAGCTACCCGTTCGCCGAGGGCAACCGGCCGGACGGGTCGAACACCCAGTATGCCGTCCTCGGGCTGTACGCCGGCAAGCAGGCTGGGGCGAAGGTGCCGGATGAGGTCTGGAAGCAGGTCCGCCAACTCTACATCGACCGCCAGAAGCCGGACGGCCAGGACGCCGGCTACTGGACCTACGTCGAGGCCGGTGCGCTGTCCGGCCCGAGCTTCACCATGACCGTGGCCGGGGCGTCCGGCCTGCTGATCACCGGGATGGGCCTGGACGAGAGCCGGCAGGGGTTGGACCCGGCCACCGGGGTGGCGAAGAACTGCGGCAAGTACGACCTGACCGGCCCGTTCCAGAAGGGGATGAACTGGATCGCCCAGCACTTCGCCTACTACGACGCCGCGGAGAGCAAGTCGGACTTCTACAGCATCTACGGCATCGAACGGGTCGGCCGGCTCTCGGGCCAGCGGTTCATCGGCCGCACGGACTGGTATCGGGACGGGTGCGAGCTGCTGGTCCGCGACCAGACCCGCGAGGGCGCCTGGGCGCAGAAGACCGGCTTCCAGATCGACAGCGTCAATGTCATCGCCACCAGCTTCGCGCTGCTCTTCCTGTCGAAGGGCCGCACGCCGGTCCTCATCAGCAAGCTGGCCTACGGCGACTTCGTCATGCCCGACGGCAAGATGCTCGTCGAGCGTGGCCCCGAACCCGGCATCGTCGGCTGGAACCGCAAGCACAACGACGCCCGCCACCTGACCGAGTTCGCCAGCAAGGAACTCTTCGGCGGGATACCGCTGGGGTGGCAGGTGTACGACCCGCGCCGCCGGGAGCTGAACCGCAACGAGGAGATACTCTCCGAGGTCGGGACCCTAGTGCAGTCGCCGGTGCTGTATATCACCGGCCACCAGGCGCCGGCGCTCAAGGGCCAGCAAAAGGAGATCGTCCGCAAGTACGTCGAGGAGGGTGGGTTCATCCTGGCCGAGGCGTGCTGCGGGTCGGAGGAGTTCAGCAAGGGGTTCCGGGCGCTGATGAAGGAGCTCTTCCCGAACAGCAAGCTCCAGCCGATGCCGCCGGAACATCCGATCTGGCGGTCGTTCTTCGCCGTCCCGCCGACCACGTTCCCGAAACTGGAGTACATGGACAGCGGCTGCCGGACCGTCGTCGTCTTCAGCCCGGAACCGCTGGCCGGGTACTGGGAGGAGGCGAAGTACATGGCCCCGAAGGGGAAGAAGGACGTGGATCGCGGCGGGCAGGCGTACCGGCTGGCGGCGAACGTGATCGCCTACGCCACCGGGATGGAGCCGCCCAAGCAGCGCGGCAGCAGTCGCAAGATCGCCCCCGGCGCTGCCGACCGCAGCCCGCCGAAGGGGTTCATCAAGCCGGCGCAGATTCGCCTGCCGAACGAGAACCCGCCGGCCGAGGGGGCGATGCGGAACCTGATGGCGCACCTCAAGACCGCCGCCCACATCGACGCGGTGCTGGAGAAAGAGCCACTGCGTCCCGACGACGAGGAGCTGTTCAAGTACAAGTTCATGTACCTGCACGGCCGGCGATCGTTCCACCTGACCGACGACGCGATCGAGAACGTCAAGGCGAACCTCCAGGCCGGCGGGCTGCTGCTGGCGGACGCCTGCTGCGGCAAGAAGGAATTCGACCAGTCGTTCCGGGCGATGGTCGGGAAGATGTTCCCGAACCAGAAGTTGGAGGTGATCCCGACGGACGACGAGTTGTACTCGGCCAAACTCAACGGCGGGGTGGCGATCACGTCGGTGAAGCGGCGGGAGAAGGTCGGCGTGGCCGGGGCCGCGGACAGCGGCTACCAGGACTTGCCGCCGTACCTGGAGGGGATCAAGCTCGACGGCCGGTGGGTGGTGATCTACAGCAAGTACGACCTCGGCTGCGCCCTGGAGGGGCACAAGTCCACCGACTGCCTCGGCCACACCCGCGACAGCGCCCTGCAACTGGCAACCGCCGCGGTCCTCTATGCCCTGAAGCGGTAAGAGATTGATCCGCAGATTCCGCAGATTGCACAGATTAAAAGACAAATAAGAATG
>DASSAT010000247.1:0-2163 GCA_035699305.1 Fimbriiglobus sp.
CAAGAGGTCACGCCACAACGATGATCCTGAAAATGCTCTAACCACAGGGTAGTGCGTCAGTTTGGGAGGGCGAGGTTCCCGCCGAGCCTCGGGAAGCTTCGGCTCGGCGGGAGCCTTGCCGTCCCAAACAACCAAACGGACGCACTACCGGGTCCGGCGGGTTAGACGGACAGCGCTTGCTGGAAGCGGGTGAGCACGGCCAGGAGTTGGTTGGGGTCGGCCGGCTTGGTCAGCTTCAGGTTGAACCCGGCCTCGACCACCCGGCGGTCCGTGTCCGGGTCGCCGACCGCCGTTACCGCCATCAGGAACAGCCGCGGACCCAGCTGCTCGCGCAGCCGGCGGGCCAGCTCGTAGCCGTTCATCCCCGGCATGTTGAGGTCCAGCACGCCGGCGTGTGGGCAGAACGTCGCCGCCTCGGCCAGCGCGGACGCGCCGTCGAAGCAGGCCCGGGCGTCGAACCCGACCAGCGTCAGGAGCATCACCAGCGACTCGGCCACGTCCCGGTTGTCGTCCACGCACAGGACACGGCACCACGCTCCCCCGGTCATGCGGGCCGCCCTTCCGGGAGCGGGCACGCCCCCAGGGAGTCTTTCGTGTGCAGATGACGTGCCGGAACCCGTCGGCCGGGGCGGCACAAAACTTGATAGAAAATCCCCCGCCGCCCGTATCTGCTAATGGACCCGCCGACGAACCCGCCCGGAGACGCCACGATGGCCACCGCCCCCGCGACCGTGCCCGCCTTCGACGTGTTCGGCCTCGGCCCGGATCAGGCCCGGCGCGACTGGCGGCCGTTCCTGGCCTGGGGGTTGGTGCTGGCCGGGGTCGGCGCGGTGACGGTCGGGCTGCCGTTCGCCACCGGGCCGGGGGCGGCATGGCTCTTCGGCGTATTGCTGATGGTCGGCGGGGCGGTCCAGCTGACGACGGCCGTCCGCGCCTGGGAATGGGGTGGGCTGCGGCCGCGGGGGCTGACGGGGGCGGTCTACCTGACCCTCGGCGCGGTGCTGGCCGGGCTGCCGGCCAACGTCTGGCTGACGCTGGTGCTGGCGGTCGGGCTTGCCGTCGGCGGGGTGCTGCGGGCCGGCGGGGCCGTCGCCGAGCGCTTCGCCGGCCGCGGCTGGGTGCTAGCCAGCGGGCTGTTGGCGATGCTGGTCGGCGGCCTGGTCGGCGAGCAATGGCCGGACGCGGGGCTGTGGGCCGTCGGGTTGCTGGCTGGCGTGGACCTGGCGACCAGCGGGTTGACGTGGGTGATGTTCGCCCGCGGCGTGCGCGCCGCCCCGGCGGCCGAGTGACGCCGACCCGTGGAGGGCAACCCGTGGAGCCGATCGACGCCCAGCGGCTCAGCCAGATTTCGACCGCCTGGACGCTGATGGCCCAGGCCCGCGGCCGGCCGGACGACCCCGAGGCCCGGGCCTGGGCTGCCCTCATCGACCGGTATCACCAGGCCGCGTACCGCTACCTGCTGGCCATCGCCCGCGACCCCGACATCGCCGCCGAGCTGTTCCAGGAGTTCGCGGTCAAGTTCCTCCGCGGTGACTTCGGCCGGGCCGACCGCACTCGCGGCCGGTTCCGCGACTACCTCAAGGCGTCCCTCCGCCACCTCGTCTCCGCCCAACGCCGCGGCCACGCGCGGCCGGCGCTGGAGCACCCGTCCGAGATCGCGGACGCCCGCGCGGACGCCGCCGACGAATCGGACGAGGAGTTCCTGACCGCGTGGCGGAAGGCGTTGCTGGACCGGGCGTGGCAGGCGTTGGAAGCCGGGCAGCGCGACGGCGGCGCCCCGTACTTCGCGGCCCTGCGGACGCACACCGACCGGCCGGAGCTGTCCTCGGCGCAGCTCGCCGAGCACCTGACCGCGACCCTGCGGCCAGCCGAGCCGTTCACCGACGCGGGGGTCCGCAAGCTGCTCCAGCGCGCTCGGGAGGCGTTCACCGACCTGCTGGTCGAGGAGGTGGCCAATTCGGTCCCGACCCGCGACCGCGACCGCCTCGAACAAGAGTTGATCGACCTGGGGTTCCATAGCTACTGCCGCCGCGCACTGGAGCGGTGGACGCCCTGACGGCCCGTTGTTGCTGCGTTAAAACCCCATGTAACTCTGTTGAAATGCTCGGCTTTGTAGGGTGGGTCGAGTCTTCGAGGCCCACCGGGCGCCAGACGGTGGGCCTC
>DASSAT010000248.1:0-4190 GCA_035699305.1 Fimbriiglobus sp.
AGGTATCGGCCGTCCGGGGAGAACGCCAGGGCGTAGACCGGCGAGGTGTGGCCTTCCAACAACAGCATGGGCGTCGTCCCTGAACTCCGGGGCCGGGTCCGCTATCCTGATTCTACGAGTCGTCCTCATTCGGGTTGCCGCCGATGTCTGTCGATGTGCAGTGGACCGACGCCGACCCGGACACCGGCGCGAAGCGGTTCGTCGCGGTCGAGAAGTTCGCCCGGGAGTGGCACTTCAAGGTGCGGTCCCGCCGGCGAGAGAACTGGACCACCCCCGCCCGCGTCACCCGCGACATGTGGGAGACGCTGCTCGACGCACTGGAACGCCGCTACCGCCGCCGCGAGGGTGTCAGTGAGGAGGACGTGCGCGCCGTGCGCAAGATCATCGCGGAGTACCGGGAGCCGCCGAGCTTCGACGGCGAACCCGGAGCGGCAGCGACGGGGTGAAGCCTTACCCCGTCGCTGCCACTCGGGGTTCGCCAGGAACTGGCCATGCCATTCACCCCCATCCTGGCGACGCTCGGATACGTCTTCACGCCCGACCGGGAACGGGTGCTGCTCATCCACCGCAACGCCCGGCCATCGGACCCGCACTTCGGCAAGTACAACGGACTCGGCGGCAAGCTCGACCCGACCGAGGACGTGGTCGCCGGGTTCCGCCGCGAGGTCCGCGAGGAGGCCGGCATCGACTGCGACGAGCTGCACCTCGCCGGCACGGTCTCGTGGCCGGGGTTCGGGCAAGGCGGCGAAGACTGGTTCGGGTTCGTCTTTCGTGTCACCCGATACTCGGGCACGCCGCTCGCCGGCAACCACGAGGGCACCCTGGAGTGGATACCGGTAACTGACGTCCTGGCGCTGCCCCTCTGGGAAGGAGACCGGTTTTTTCTGCCGTTGGTCTTCGACCCGGGATGCCCCAAATTTCACGGCGTCATGCCGTACCGCGACGGCCGACCGGTCGGCTGGTCGTATTCTCTGATGAACGGATGACGACGCGGATTCAGACCATGTGCTAGAGTTCGGCAGCGGTCGATCATCGCTCGCCCGCGAGGCACCCCCCGGCCTCGGATTATGGTCCCGCACGAACCGCTCCGGGAGGAGGCCCGGCCTTGCGTCCTCACCGATCGAACTCCCGGTCCTCGGTTCGGCCCGCCCCGTCGCTGGTCTTCGTGCCGGAGGCCGGGGCCGTCCCGTTGCCTGGGTACAAGCTGGTGCGGCTGCGCGGCGTGGGCGGGTTCGCCAGCGTCTGGGAGGCCAAGTCCGAGGTCGGCGATACGGTGGCCCTGAAGTTCATGTCCAGCTCCAACGCCGGCACCACCGCCCGGGAGCTGCGGTCCCTGCAAGCCATCCAGACCCTCGACCACCCGAACCTGCTGCGCATCCGCCAGGTGTGGTCGCTGCCCGGGTGTATCGTCATCGCCATGGACCTGGCCGACGCCTCGCTGCTGGACCTGCTGGAGCTATACATCGAGGAGTTCGAGCGGCAGATCGAGCCGGAGAAGATCTGCAACTTCCTGCTCCAGGTGGCGCAGGCGCTGGACTTCCTCAACGCCCGGCGGCACCGGTTCGAGGGCCGGCTGGTCGGGCTTCAGCACGGCGACATCAAGCCGAACAACGTCCTGCTGGTCGGGGACAGCGCCCGGCTGGCCGACTACGGGCTGGCGACCCCGACCTCCGGGCCGGTGACGCCGTGCCACCGCCAGGGGACGGCCGAGTACTGCCCACCGGAGGTGTTCCAGGGCAACCTGACCGAGTGGAGCGACCAGTTCAGTTTCGCCGTCACCTACCACGTGCTGCGGACCGGGACGTTCCCCTACCCGCCGCCGCCACCGAAGGACCAGTTGAAGAACTACCACCGGCCAGAACCCGACCTGTCGATGATCTCCGCGCCCGAGCGGCCGATCCTGGCCCGGGCGCTCTCGCCGATCCCGCAGAACCGCTACCCAAACTGCCTGGAGCTGATGACCGCCCTGCTGGCAGCCCTGGACCTGCGGGTCGAGCGGACCGCGGAGGGGTTGCAGAAGGTCCGGCGGAACGCCGGCGAAGCGGGCGAGGTGTCCAAGTCCCGCCAGTACAAGCTGCACTTCAACGGGCGCTGACCCGCGGACGGTGTTCTACACTTCACCCGCCCGTACTCTCCACCCGCTGATGCTCAAGCCGTTCTTCGCCGCCGCGATGCTCGCCCCGGGCCGGCAGCTGGCGTTCCGCCAGCTGGCCGTCGCCCACGTGCTGCTGGTCGCGGCGCTGACCTACTCCGCCACGGCCCCCGGCGCCGTCACCACTGTTGCTTACCTGCTGCTCGTGCTCGGGCTGGTCGAGGGGGCGGCGCTGGTCGGCTGGCGGCTAACGCAGCTGCCCAAGAGCCAGGCGCTGGAGTTCCTGCTCACCTCGCCGGTGCAGCCGCGGGGCGTGTTCCTGGCCGAGGCGCTGGTCGGGGTGGGTCGGTTCGCGCTGGTCTGGCTGGCGGGGCTGCCGGTGCTCGGCGGGTTGGTCGTCGCCGGGGCGGTCGCGCCGCTGGACCTGGTGCCGCTGTTCGTCATGCCGTTCGTCTGGGGCGTCGTCGCCGGGCTGGGCCTCACCGCGTGGGTGTATGAGCCGGTCGTCGTCCGCCGGCTCGGCGAACTCGTCGGCCTCGCCGGGGTGCTGATCTACCTCGTGGTCGGCGTCGTCGCCGGGGAGAACCTGCGGCTGTGGCTGGAGCAGGTGCCGGAGTCGGTGGGGCGGGTGCTGTTCGACGGGGTGATCCTGCTGCACACGATGAACCCGTTCGGCGTGGTCCGCTACTGGTTCGCCTCGGACCGGGTGGACTGGCTCGCCTGGGAGCGGTTCGAGTGGCTGCACCTGATCGCTCTGGGGCTGATCGGGCTGGCCGGGGTTCGGGCGGCGTGCCGGCTGCGGGGGCACTTCCACGACCGGCACTACCGGCCGGCCAGCCGGGACCGCGTGTCGGAGCTGGAGCGGATCGGCGACCGGCCGCTGTCGTGGTGGGCGGTGCGGCGGGTGATGGAGTACAGCGGGCGCGTGAACCTATGGCTGGCCGGCGGGTTCGCGCTGCTGTACGCGGCGTACATCGTGGCCGGCGACGACTGGCCGGCGTGGATGGGCCGGCTGGTGTTCCAGTTGTTCGAGGGGTGGGGAGGGGCGCCGGCGCTGGCCACCGGGTTGATCGTCCTGGCCGCGGTCCCGGCGGTGTACCAATACGGGCTGTGGGACTCGACCGTGCCGGCCCGCTGCCGTCGATTGGAGCTATTACTTCTGACCGAATTGACCGGGGCGGACTACTGTCATGCGTCGCTGGCCGCGGCGTGGCGGCGTGGCCGGGGATACCTGGTCGGGGCCGGGCTGCTGTGGTTGGCGCTGGGGCTGTCCGGTCGGAACGGCTGGCCCGAGGTGCTGGCGGCCGCGGCCGGCGGGGCGCTGCTGTGGGCGTTCTCGTTCGCCGTCGGGTTCCGGGCGTTCGCCGCCGGCAACCAATCGAACGGCGTGGCGTCGCTGGTGACACTCGGGTTGCCGCTGCTCCTGTTCGGGCTGCTGCGATTGAAGCTGGACGCGGCCGCGGCGTTCGTGCCGACCGGGCTGTGTTACCTGCCGTTGCGGGACGGGTTGACGGCGCCGTGGGCGGTCGGGTTGTTGGTTTCGGGTGTGGTGACGGCGGTGCTGGCGCGGCGCGGCCTGGGTCGGTGCGAGGCCGACCTGAGGCGGTGGTACGACCGCAACCAGGAGAAGAAGTCGGTCGAGTGACGGGCGCGGACCGCCCGACCGACCCCCCGGGTCACGTCGTCCGATACCGCGCCGTCATTACTGCTTCGGGGCGGTGCTCCCGGTATAAACCCCGGCCCCCATCGGGGCGGCAGGTCCAGTCGGGGTGGTCGCCCCCGGCGTGAACGCGGCCGGCAGTTGGGCGCCGACGTCGCGGGGCGTCGGCAGGCCGTCGCGCTGGTACTCGGTGCTGGAGCTGCCGGGCGTGTTGCAGTCGTCGCAGTACCCGTCGAACAGCCCGCACCCGGGGCCGAACGTCAGGACGGCCAGCGCCCCGGCGAGCGCGGCCAGCTTCATCGAACGGTTCATCGGCGGTCCCCCATTTCAGTGGCCGACAGACGGATTCCCCAATCCGGCCGGCGGGTATAGCGACGGCTTCGCGGGCCGTCAACCTCATCCTGGGACCGCGGCCGTCCCGGCCGCTCTTGTTACGCG
>DASSAT010000249.1:0-6898 GCA_035699305.1 Fimbriiglobus sp.
CATCATCCAGGTGTACAGTCCGCTCAGGAGCACCGCCGCCGCCTTGCGGCCGAGCAGCGACGCCGACGCCTGGCCCGCTTCCTCCAGATGGTTGCCGGTGATGGTCAGCTCCAGCATCGCCGGCATCACCGCCATGTTGGCCAGCAGCAACAGCGCCGCCCAGTGCCGGCCGAACGCCGAGAGCCGGTCGCGGTGCCGGTACAGCATCGCCCCGAACAGGAAGAACCCGAGGTAGTACAGGTAGATCGTCTTGTCCGGCCGCCACCCCTGCGGGGTGTCGATCCACCAGTCGCGCATCGTCCACAGGATCGGCGTGCCGAACAGCGCCAGCAGCGCGGGCGCCCACCACCGGCCGACCAGCCCGCGGAAGAGCGCGTCGCCGAGCCGCACCGACCCGGCCGGCGCCAGCCGCGGCCCGAGCAGGAAGCACCCGACCAGCGGCACGCAGCACATTGCCAGGTAGTACAGGAACCACAGGTGGAAGGTCGGCCCCAGGTAGTCGGGCAAGTTCAACTGCGAGATGACGGACAGTTCCGTCACCTCGCCGTCGTCCAGCCGGACCTCCGGGCCGGACAGGAAGCCCCAATCGGCGCCGTATTTCTCCGCCGTCTGATCGACCCGGTGCGCCACGAACAGCACCCGCATCATCGGGGCGATGACCAGCACCGCCAGCGCCAGCGGCACGACGATCCGCAGCAGCCGGTTGCGGGCCAAGGCGCCGACGCCGCGGCGGGTCGCCAGCGCGCAGGCGCCGAACCCGGCCACCAGGTAGAAGAGCTGCATACGGAAGTCGTGGACGGCGAAGTAACACGCATCCGCGAGGACGGTCCGCTCGCAGTCGTGGATCGGGTAGCGGCCGACGCCGGTCGCCTTGAACGGCAGGACGCCGTGCGTCACCAGCCCCAGCAGCATGGCGACGACGCGGAGGTTGTCGAGGGCGACGTTGCGGGCGGATTGGGGGGTCGGTTCGGCCATCTTCCCTGACGCTTCCGGGCGAATCCGTTCGGGCCAGCCAACGGCGACGCGGGATGCTATCGGGACGGGAGAAGCCGCCGCAACCCCAACCCGGGCGAATTCGCCGGTCGGCCGGCGCGGGAACGCATGTTGCAGGCCGGCGGCCCGCGAACCCCGCTTGCCCCGCCGGCCGCCGTCCGCGTAGCATGGGACGTGACCCGATCCGACCCCCCGGGCGAGACCATGGACCCCGCCTTCTTCGTTGGCCTGCTGGCCACCCTCACCCCCGCGGCCGCGGTCGCACGACCCGTCACCCACGGCGAGGTCCGGTTCACCTGCGACGACGCGGCCCGCGGCGTGCCCGAGCGGTTCCGGCTCGCCGCCCACACCTTCCCCTACGAGCAGCAGCTCCGGTACGACCTGGAGTACAGCGGAGTCGAGGTGTACACTGTCCGGTTCCCGTCGCCGGTCGCGTCGCCGCACCCGGAGAACAACACCGTCTACGCCGAATACTTCCGGCCCAAGCACGCCGCCGGCAAGGTGCCCGCAGCGGTCGTCCTCGACATCATGCAGGGCAACGCCCTGGTGTCGCGCGGGGCGGCGATGTGGCTGGCCCAGAACGGCGTCGCCGCCCTGGCGATCACCATGCCGTACTACGGCCCGCGGCGTCCGGCCGAGGGGCACTGCCGGATGCTCTCGCCCGACGTCGAGCAGAGCCTCGCCAACGTCCGGCAGACGGTGCTCGACTGCCGGCGGGCGGTGGCGTGGCTGGCGGCCCGGCCGGAGGTCGATGCCGACCGGCTCGGGGTGATGGGCACGAGCCTGGGCAGCTTCATGGGCGGGCTGGTGGCGGCGGCCGAGCCGCGGGTCCACTCGGCCTGCCTGCTGCTGGGCGGCGGCGGCCTGGTGGAAGCCTTCTACAACCACCCGCGGCTCCAGTGGGCCGCGCCGCTGCTCTGGGCGGCCGGCATCACCCGCGAGAAGCTGGCCCGGCAGATCGCCCCGGTGGACCCGCTGACCTACGCCGACCGGCTCAAGACGAAGCACCTCCTGCTGATCGGCGCCAGCCGCGACGACATCGTCCCCCCCGCGGCGATGAAGCGCCTGTGGGAGGCGACCGGCAAGCCGAAGATCGTCTGGCTGAACGCCACCCACGTCGGGTCCGCGGCCTACGCCTTCACCGCCATGAACGCGGTCATCGCCCACCTCAAAGAGGAGTGAACCCGAGTCGGCTCCAGGAGCTGGACAGAAGGCATTCACCACAAAGGCACAAAGATCACACAAAGACGACACAAAGGAAGACAGGGAGGAAGACCGGACTGCTTCTCTCTCTCTTCTGCTTTCTTTGTGCGTCTTTGTGCCTTTGTGGTGAATGCCTTCCCGACTTCGCCTTGCCGCCCGCGCCCGATTCGGTCATCATCGTACCGTCCCGGGGAACCGCGCTCACGGACGGGGCCGCCGTGCCGATGATCAGCTACGCCCAGAACTTCGAGGACGTGGTCCTCGATCGCGTCTTCCGCGGCACCGACCGCGGCTTCTACGTGGACGTCGGGGCCAACGACCCGGACGTCTGCTCGGTGACGCGCCACTTCTACGAGAACGGCTGGCGCGGCATCAACGTCGAGCCAGGGCTGGTCTTCGACAAGCTCGTCGCCGCCCGGCCGCGGGACGTGAACCTGCAACTGGCCGCCTCCGACCGGGCCGGGGAGGTGCCGTTCTACGAGTTCCCCGGCGCCGACGGACTGGCCGGCCTCTCCCCGGAGGTGCCGGAGCCGTTCCGCCCGCTGGCCCACCGGCGGTTCGCCCGGACCGTCCGCGCCGCCCCGCTGCGGGACATCCTGGCCGAGCACGCTCCGGGGCACATCGACTTCCTGACGATCGACGTCGAGGGGCACGAGCGCGAGGTGCTGCTGGGCAACGACTGGGGCCGGTTCCGCCCGCGGGTGGTGCTGGTCGAGGCCACGCTGCCGGTGACGCAGGTCCCCTGCCACGACCGCTGGGAGGACGTGCTGCTGACGGCCGGCTACCGGTTCGCGTACTTCGACGGGCTGAACCGCTTCTATGTTCGCAGCGAGGACGAGCCGCTCCTGGAGCGGTTCGCCGCGCCGCCGAACGTCTTCGACGGGTTCGTGCCGGCTGAGGTGGTAGCCCTGCGCGACCGCATCCTGGCGCTGGAGGCCGACCTGCGCGGCGTCTCCGACCACCGCGACGAGCTGACCCGGTCGCACGACCGACTGGCGGACCTGCTGGCCGACCGGGAGGCGCTGTTGGCCGGGACCGGCGGCCGGTCGCTGGCGGTCGGGCTGTGGGTGGCCCGGTCGCTGAGCCAGCTGCGGGCGCTGACGCGGGTGCAGAGGGCGCCGGCCCGGGTCGCCGGGGCGGTCGTCCGCTCCTGGCGGGTGGCGGTCGGGCGTGCCACGGCGAACCGGGCCGGGGCGCTGACCCGGTGAGCCTCCTGTTCCCTCCCCCTTGAGGGGGGAGGGTTAGGGTGGGGGTGAAAGCTCCCCCACTCCACAGCCTCACCCCCCACCCCGACCCTCCCCCCCAAGGGGGGAGGGAGGAAGAAGGGCGTCCCCGCTACACCCCGCCGCTTCACCTAACCTTCTCCCGGTCGGGCTGGACGTTCCCCCCGTCGCCGATACGATGCCGGGGTACGACCGCGCCGCGCGGAATCCTCGAACCCAGACCGCCCCCGGGGCGGTCTAATCGTTGAGCGCGGCGAGTCCGCCGTCTCCCCCCTGGCGGATCGTTCCCCACCCTCCGTACCGAGGAGCCGGCCTCAGACCCGGCCGACGCAGATGCTCGACAAAGTGCGAAACATCGGGATCATGGCCCACGTGGACGCCGGCAAGACTACCACCACGGAGCGCATCCTCTACTACAGCGGCACCAAGCACAAGACCGGCGACGTGGACGAGGGGAACACCACCACCGACTTCGACCCGCTGGAGAAGCAGAAGGGGATCACCATCAACTCGGCCGCCGTCTCGGTGGACTGGGGCGACAACGAGATCAACATCATCGACACCCCCGGCCACGTGGACTTCACCGCCGAGGTCGAGCGGAGTCTGCGCGTCCTGGACGGCGCCATCGGCGTCTTCTGCGCCGTCGGCGGCGTCGAGGTCCAGTCCGAGACCGTCTGGCGGCAGGCGACCAAGTACAAGGTCCCGCGGCTGGCGTTCGTCAATAAGCTCGACCGCATGGGCGCGGACTTCTGGGGCTGCGTCGGGCAGATCAAGGACAAGCTCCAGGCCACCCCGGCCGTCGTCACCATGCCGGCCGGCCAGGACTCCGCGTTCGAGGGGCTGATCGACCTGGTCCGCATGAAGTTCGTCACCCGCGACACCACCGACAAGACCAACCGCGCCTTCTTCCTCAACGACATCCCGGCGAAGTACGCCGAGGAGGCCAACGCCCGCCGGGCCGAACTGCTCGACACCATCTCGGCCGCCTCCGACGAGATCACCGAGTTGGTGCTGGAGGAGAAGCCGGTCCCCGAGGCGCTGATCCGCCGGACGCTCCGCAAGGGGACGCTGGAGGGGGCCTTCACCCCGGTCCACTGCGGCTCAGCAAAGATGTACCAGGGCGTGCAGCAACTCCTGGACCTGGTCGTCGATTGCCTGCCCAGCCCGCTGGACCGGCCGCCGGTCGAGGGGCTGCACCCGAAGACCAAGAATCCGGTCGTCCGCAAGCCGGACCCGGCCGAGCCGCTGGCCGCCCTGGCGTTCAAGACCGTCGCCGACCCGACCGGCGACCTGGTCTACGTCCGCGTCTACTCCGGCCAGCTCATGCCCGGCGAGACGTACCTGAACACCACCATCAACAAGACCGAGCGGATCGCCCGGTTCTTCCGCATGATGGGCGACAAGCGGCTGGAACAGGAGACGGCCGGCCCCGGCGACATCGTCGCGGCCATCGGCCTCAAGCAGACGTTCACCGGCCAGACCCTCTGCGACCAGGAGGCGCCGGTCGCCCTGGAGTCGATCACCTTCCCGAAGCCGGTCATCTCGTCGGCGCTCTCGGCCGCCAAGACGATCGACGCCGGCAAGCTCGGCGAGGCGCTGGGCCGGCTGGTCCGCGACGACCCGACCCTGCGCGCCCACACCGACGAGGAGACCAAGGAACTCATCCTCTCCGGCATGGGCGAACTGCACCTGGAGGTGTCGGCCGAGAAGCTGCGGCGGGCGCTGAGCATCCAGCAGAGCGACCCGTCGATCCAGCTCGGCCGGCCACGGGTGGCGTACCGGCAGACCTTCGCCCGTTCCCGGGACATCGAGACGGTGCTCAAGAAGCAGACCGGCGGCCGCGGCAAGTACGCGGTCATCAACGTCAAGTACCGGCCGCTGACGCCGGAGGACGTGGAGGAGAAGGTCCGCGAGATCGAGGAGCTGAAGGACCCAAAGGTCAAGCCGGACCCGAACAGCATTTACTTCGTCAACTCGATCTCGCAGGGGACGATCCCGAAGGAGTACATCCCGGCGGTGGAGGATGGTTTCCGCGACGGCTGCAAGAAGGGGCAGAAGTACCCGTTCCCGTTCGTGGACGTGGAGGCGGAGCTGCACTTCGGCAAGTTCCACGACGTGGACTCGTCGCAGGATGCCTTCTACATGTGCGCGGCGGACGGGTTCCGGGACGCGCAGGAGCAGTGCGGCATCCAGCTCTTGGAGCCGGTGATGAAGGTGGTGGCGGTCTGCCCGAAGCAGTACCAGGGGTCGATCTCCGGGGACATCAACCGCCGGCGGGGGATCATCGAGGAGACGAGCGAGGACAAGGGCGTCGCGCAGGTGATGGCGAAGGTGCCGCTGGCGGAGCTGTTCGGCTACACCAGCGACCTGCGCAGCGCGACAGCGGGCACGGCGAGCTTCTCGATGGAGTTCAGCCACTACGCCCCGGTCCGCGAGGAGCTGGCCGACCTACCCAAGAAGGACGCCGGCAAGAAGTAACGAGAACTACGTGATGTGCGGTATGGCCTCGTGGCGTCCGCCGCGGGGCCACGTCTTGTCTCGCGCCCGCCGCACCGTGACAATACACGAATGAACTCGGCCGGGTGCAGCCGATGGCCCTCCCGCAACTCGAGCCGTCCGGCGATCTGCCGGTGGGCGTGCATGAGGCCACACTCGCGGAGGTCCTGGCACGGTTCGGAACGGGTTCCCCCGAGCGGCGAGCGGTGTCGGACCGGTTGGCTCGGGTCTGGGAACTTGCCACCGCGACCGGTGCGCTGGACCGGCTGATCGTGTTCGGCAGTTACGTCACCGACAAGGCCGAGCCGAACGATGTGGACGTCGTGTTGCTGATGCGCGACGACTTCGAGTTGTCGGCCTGCCCGCCATTGGCGCGGGCCTTGTTCGACCACCTGCGAGCGGCGGACGAGTTGGGGGCCAGTGTGTTCTGGGCCAGGCCCGGCATGCTGTTCGGCGAACCGGTCGAGGAGTTCGTGGCGAGTTGGCAGGTGAAGCGAGGCGGCGGCCGACGGGGCATCGTGGAGGTGAGGGGATGATTCACGACGGCGCGGAACTGGCAGCGACCCAGGAACGGATCGACTACTTTCTGCGGTTGTTGACCCGACTACGGGCCAACAGCCGGCCGGAGGAGTTTCCCCTGGTAGCCGGCGGCTACCGGGCCGAGGTCGAACGGATGCAGCGGGAGGTACTGGACTACCTGACCCGACCGGCCGAGGAAGGGCGCCGGCAAGAGGCGACTGCGTAGCCCCATCGCCTCCGGGACGCGACGGCGAGCTTTTCGATGGAGTTCAGCCACTACGCCACAGTCCGCGAGAAGTTGGCCGACCTGCCGAAGAAGGACGAGAAGAAGTAGCTTGAGCCGGCGTGCCGATCCGTGTGGCCCGCCGGTAAAACTGGACTGTAGTCCCCCAGTTCTTCTGAACTGGGGATTATTGTTTAATGGTCAGAATCGGCATTTTCTTCAAAATCGCTATTGACCTACA
>DASSAT010000250.1:0-24352 GCA_035699305.1 Fimbriiglobus sp.
GCCCCTCCCGTGTGATGTGCGGGTATTGTAGCTCACCGCGCGACCAGCGGAACCGGCCAACGCCCTGGTCGAGTCGCCGTTTCGGATCGTAACGGCGCACCGGACGGATGTTCGATCATCCGTCCGGCGCGGGGTATAATCCGGGTAAGCCCCGGGGGATCGGGGCGCCCGCACAACCGGTACACCCTTCGGAGCCGGTCCGCATGGCCAGCGTCCTCCCACCGCCGTCCGCCCCCGCGAAGCTCGACGCCACGCTCGATCAGGAGATCGGCAAGGCGACCGGCCGCATCCGGCTCAACGACTTGCTCGCCGGCGGACTGACGCTGGCGGTCCTGACCCTGGCGTTCGTCGCCGCGGCGATCCTGCTCGACCGCTGGCTGGTGCTGCCGGAGCGGGTCCGACAGGCACTCCTGGGCGGATTCGTGCTGACGGTCGCCGTCGTCGGCTACTTCACCCTGCTGCGGCCGCTGCGGCGGGCGGTGAACCCGCGGTTCGCGGCTCGGCGGGTCGAGGAGACGGTCCCTGAGGCCAAGAACGCGCTCATCAACTGGGTGGACCTCCGCGACAAGGACCTGCCGGCCGTGGTGCGGGCGGCGGTCGGCACGAAGGCGGTCGAGGGCGTCACCGGGGCGGATGTCAACAAGGCGGTCGAGTCCAAGCGCGTGGTGTGGCTCGCCGCTGTCGCGGGGCTGCTGCTGGCGCTGTTGGCGGCGCTGTTCGTGGTCTTCAAGCCGGCCCCGTTCCTGTCGCTGGTCAGCCGGACGTTCAACCCGTTCACTGTTACGAAGATCGCCACCCGGACCGAGCTGAGCATCGAGGAGCCGCAGGGCGGCGACGTGACGGTGACGGCCGGCGACCCGGTGACGGTGCGGGTGTACGTCGGCGGCAGCGTCCCCGACCCCGACGGGCCGGGCCGGGTGCGGCTGCGGGTGCGGTACAACCCCGCGGTGCCGGAGTACGACGAGCTGCCGCTGGAGCCGGGCGGGACGGCCCGCGAGTGGGTGCTGCGGGTGCCGCGGACGGTGGTGCAGAACGGGTTCTGGTACACGGTCGCCGGCGGCGACGCCGAGACGGCCGAGCACCGTGTTACCGTGCGCTCGCGGCCGCTGTTCCAGGACGAGTTCGAGGCGCGCTACGTCTACCCGGCGTACACGCGGCTCAAGCCGGAGGTGTCCGGCGACCGCAACCTGTGGGGCTACCCCGGCACCGAGGTGACGCTGACGGCGAAGACTAACCGACAGGTCAAGGACGCGAAGCTTTCCATCGAAGGGCCGACGGAGTTGACCCGGGTTCAGATCATCGGCGAGGCGAAGGACACCATCCAGTACAAGCTGACGCTGAAGCAGTCCGGCACCTACCGGATGGAGTTCACCTCGACCGACGGCGAAGCGAGCGACCCGAGTCCCACGTATGCGATCCGGATAGCGACCGATCGCGTCCCGACAGTGTCCATCACTTCGCCCGCGGAGGCCGAGATTAGCCTGCCGGCGAACGGGTTGCTCGCGGTGGACGCCGCGCTGGACGACGACTTCGGCCTGACGGCCGCGAAACTCCATGTACAACAGATCAACGACAAGGGGGAGGTCGTCCGCGACTTCAAGTCGAAGCCGTACCGGGACGGCAAGCCGCTCCTGCGCGAGTCGGACCAGACCTACCCGACGCGGCTGGCGTACAAGGACTCGGTCGCGCTCGGGTCGCTGACCGTCGATCCGGGCGGCCAAGTGGCGACCCTGAAGGAGGGCATGGTCCTTCAATACTGGGTGGAGGCGACGGACAACTGCACCGAGCCAAAGCCGAACGTCGGCAAGTCCGCGATCAAGCGGATCAAGATCGCCACGCCGCCCAAGGAGCCGGAGAAGAAGCAACAGCAGGAGAAGGCCCAGCAACAGCGCGGTGCGGAGGAGCAGCAGCACCAACAACAGCAGGACCAGCAGCTCAAGAACGAGAAGCGCGACCCTCCACCGCAGTTGCGGCCGGAAGAGCAGCCGAATCCGAAGCCCAACGACGGCCAGCCGGGCAGCGAGGAGCCGAAGCAGGACACCAAGCCCGAGGAGCCGAAGCCGGCAGACGACTCCAACCCGAAAGACACCGAGACGCCCAAGCCCAAGCAGGGCGGCACCGGCGAGAACCCGATGCAGCCGAAGGGCACGCCGCAGGAGCAAACGACTCAGCCGGAGGTGACGAGTCCACCGCGGGAGACGCAGCCACAGCCGAACCAGGGCGGCAACACCCAGGACACCAAGACACCCCCCAAAAAGGGCGGCAACCCCCAACAGAACGAAGCGCAGAAGGCCAAGCAGCAGGCCCAGGACGTTCAGAAAGCGATCGACCAGCAGGAGCGCCAGCCCGGCGACGCCCGCAACCAGGGCACCGACCAGGGAAAGCCGTCCGAGTCGCCCGCGGACCGGAAGCCGACCGGCCAGCCGCCGTCGGACGGGCAGGCGGAGCAAAAGGCTGGACAGCCGACGGGTGACTCGTCCGGCCAATCCAAGCCTCAGGGGAACGTGGAACAGCCGAAGCCGGCCGACGCCAAGCCCCAGCCGTCGAACCCGCAGCAAAGTCCCGGCTCCGAGCCGACCGGCGACACGCCGAAGCACCCGCCCATCGCCGGCAACACGCCGGCCCAGGAACGCCCCCAGCCCAAGACGCCATCGCAAGGCGAGTCGGCCGGCGACCAGAAGCCGACCGACTCCGGTGCCGCTCGCGGTAACGAGTCGCCGCGCCCGGGTCAGCCCGAACAGGGGCGGCCAGCGGGTGAACCGAAGCCGATGCCCGAAGCAAGCCGCGGCCAGGAGCGGCCGAAGGAGGGCACAGGCACCGACCAGACGAAGCCAGCGGAGCGCCCCGCCGAGGCCCGCGGCCCCAAGCCGACTGATCCGGGTACGAGCAAGCAGCGGCCGTCCGGCAGCGAGCCGAACCAGCCCCCCGCGGCTGGCGAGAAGCCGCAGCCCGGCGCCGCTGGCACCGAACCGAAGAATTCGCGCAATTCCCCGGCCGACGCGAAGCCCGATTCGGCGAAGCCACCGCCCGGCGCGACGACGAACGAACACCCCCGGGCGAAGGGGTCGGAGAAGTCCGCGCAGCCGGAAGGCACAGGCCAGGGTGAGAAGAATATCGACCCGAAGGAGATCGAGCAGGCGGCGAAGGACCTCGCCTCCGGCGACGCGCAGAAGCAGCAGGCCGCGCGCGACAAGCTCGACAAGTTGATGGGCAACGAGGCACGCGAGCAGGCCGAGCGCGACGCCAAGCAACTCGCGGAGGACTTGCAGTCCAAGGACGCCGCGACGCGGCAGGCGGCCGAGCAGAAGCTGAAAGACCTTGCCAAGAAAGCCGAGCAGCACGCGGGTCAGGGCAACCAGGGCAAGCCGCTCTCCGACGCGGAGAAGCAGAAGCTCCAGGAGATGACGAAAGACCTCACGTCCGACAACGCCGCGAAGCGCGAGGCGGCCGAGAAGGCATTCGACAACGCGGTCGGCCAGAAGCGCCGCGAGCAGCTTCAACAGATGGCGAAGGACGCCCAGTCGGGCGACGCGAAGAAGCAGGCGGAGGCGCAGAAGAAGTTCAACGAGATGATGAAGAGCGATACTCCGGGCGGCCAGGGCAAGCAGCCGTCAGCCGAGGAAATCCAGAAGTGGGCCGACAAGGCCAAGGACTTGAACTCCCCGGACCAGGGCAAGCGCGAGGCCGCCGAGAAGGAGTTCGACGACAAGTTCGGCCCGGAAGCACGGAAGGACCTTCAAGAAGCGATGAAGGACCCGAAGAAGGCCGCGGAGGCCCGCAAGAAGTTCGAGGAGATGGCCGGGAAGTCCAACAAGGACTGGCGCCCCGGTGGTGGGGCCAGCCGCGGCAAGGAAGTGAGTCTGCATGAGAGCGACCCGCGGAACCGGCTGAAGTCGGCCGAACTCCAGCTCAAGTCGTTCGAGGAGAACCGCAACAACAAGGAGCTTCAGAACAAGCTGGGGTGGACCCAGGAGGAGTACGACACATTCCTCAAGGCGCAACAACAGCGGGTCGCCCAGATGCGCGAAGAGGTCGTCAAGCAGGACCAGCCGGAGACCGCGCCGCCGCCGACCGGCCCGGCGGCGCTGCATGTCGGCGAAGGCTCCAACGGAAGTCTCAAGACCCGGTCCGACGGGACGACCGGGACCACCGGTGGGGCCGGACCCGGGACCGCGCCGCCCGGGTACGCTGACCCCCAGCGGAAGTTTGCCGAGGCGGCCGCGAAGCTCCGCAAGGGGCAGGACAAGAAGTAGTCATCCACAATGTAGTAGGCACACTCCGTGTGCCGTTCTTCGCACGCGATGGAAGAACGGCACACGGAGTGTGCCTACTACCGTAAGCGGGACCGCGCCATGTCGTTCCACCGCTACCTCGTGTCGTTCGACGCCCGGCGGGCGACCCACCGGTTCACGGACGTGCTCGTCATCGGGGCCGGCATCGCCGGGTTGCGGGCGGCGCTCGAAGTCCCCGCCGACCTGAACGTGCTCGTCGTCACCAAGGACCGGGTGACCGAGAGCAACAGCAACTACGCCCAGGGCGGGATCGCCGGCGTGCTGTCGCCGGAGGACCGATTCGAGGACCACGTCGAGGACACGCTCGTCGCCGGGGCCGGGCTGTGTGACCGCGACGTGGTCGAGATGGTCGTCCGCGAGGCGCCGGCGCAGATCGAGACGCTGATCTCCTGGGGGACGAAGTTCGACCTGGAGAACGGCACGCTCGCCCTGACCCGGGAGGGCGGCCACAGCCACAGGCGGATCGTCCACGCGCTGGGCGACGCGACCGGCCACGAGGTCATGCGGGCGATCATCGCGCGGGCCGCCGCCGCCGCGAACGTCGCCCTGTGGGACGACACCTTCACCGCGGACCTGCTCACCCATGACGGGGCGTGCGTCGGGGCCGTGGTCTGGCGGCCAGGCGCGGGAAAGGTCCTCGTCTGGGCGAAGCAGGTCATCCTCGCGGCCGGCGGGTGCGGGATGGTTTACCGAGAGACGACCAACCCGCCGGTGGCGACCGGCGATGGCATGGCCGCGGCGTGGCGGGCCGGGGCGGAACTGCGGGACATGGAGTTCATGCAGTTCCACCCGACGGTGCTCTACGTCGCCGGGTCGGCCCGGTTCCTAATCTCCGAAGCGGTCCGCGGCGAGGGGGCGTACCTGCGGGACGTTCACGGCGAGCGGTTCATGCCCGCCGCGGACCCGCGCGCCGAGTTGGCGCCCCGCGACGTGGTCTCCCGCGCCATCTTCCGCACGATGGAGCGCACGCAGCACCCGACCGTCTACCTCGACCTGTCGCATCTGGACCCGGCGGTCGTCCGCGGCCGGTTCCCTGGCATCGGCCGCGTCTGCCGGCAGTTCGGCCTCGACATCACGAAGGACCGCGTCCCGGTCCGGCCCGGCGCCCACTACATGATCGGCGGCGTCACGGTGGACATGGACGGCCGGACGACGATCCCGGGGCTAAGGGCGGCCGGCGAGGTGACGTCCAGCGGACTGCACGGGGCGAACCGGCTGGCGTCGAACAGCCTGCTCGAAGGGCTGGTCTACGGAGCGCGGTGCGGCCGGGGTGCGGCCGAGGCGGCCGGGTCCATGCCGGACGCCCTGACCGCCCCGCCGCTGCGGTACGCGGTGCCGGCCGACGACCCGCCCGGGTCCATCGACGTGACCGACGTGACCAACTCGCTGCGCGCGATGATGGTCCGCAAGCTGGGCATCGTCCGCGACCGGCCCCGGCTCGACGAGGCGGCCCAGGACGTGGGCTTCTGGTGCCGGTACGTCCTGGCCCGGGAGTTCGGCGACCGGACTGGCTGGGAGTTGCAAAACCAGCTCACGGTCGCGCGGCTAATGATCGACGGCGCGACCCGCCGGGACGAGTCCCGCGGCACCCACTTCCGCAGCGACTTCCCGAAGCGCGACGACGAGAAGTGGGGCCTACGGCACGTCGTCAGTCCGGGGAGGGAGGGGTTGTGTTAGAGAGGGCACAACCGGCATAATCGGATCGGACGTTCCGTGCGCCGGTCAGGCAAAGCCCGTGGGCATGATACGGAGGATCGACTGATGACCCCAACCACGCATACACCGTCCACCCTCGACGACCTGATGAAGGTGAACGGTAAGGCCGAGTTGATCGGCGGAAGGATCGTCCCCATCATGCCATCGGGATTCTGGCCAGGGAAAGTATCGCGACGGATTACCCGCTCACTCGAAGATTACGTCGCGGCTGGCGGCCAAGGGGAACCGGTCGAGGACAACATTGGGTATGCGTTCGATTCCCCGTTACCGTCCGGCCGGCAGTCGTTCTCGCCTGACTCCTCACTTTATCTCGGCCCCGTCCCGAAGAAATGGATGCGGTTCATCGATGGCTTTCCCGCGTTCGCAGCCGAAGTTCGTAGCGAGAACGATTACGGTCCGGCGAAGGATGGCGAGTACGCGGACAAGCGAAAGGACTACTTCTTTGCCGGTACACTGGCGGTCTGGGACGTGGACCCGATCGGTGAGACGGTGACACTCTACCGCGCCTCTGATCCCATCATCCCGACCGTCTTCCGGCCCGGCGACACCGCCGACGCCGAACCCGCGGTCCCCGGCTGGCGTCTGAAGGTGGGCGACCTGTTCGCCTGAGTGTAGTCCGCTCGCTCCGCGAGCGGTCTTCGCAATCCGCTCGCGGAGCGAGCGGACTACATTGAGCGAATTGACTTCGACCCGGCCCCGCCATACATTCCCTTACAGGAACCGCCCCGGAAGCTCCCATGAACCCCGCCCTGCCCCGCGTTCCGGTCGTCATTACCGTCGCGCAGGGAGTGCGCGCCGCGGTCCACACGGGGTAGCTTCGGGGCAAACGGTCCTTCCCGCCGACGTGCCATGCCCTGAAGCCGGTCGCTTCGGGGCTTCTTCGTTTACCGGGGTCTGACATGGCGCGCGTCTTCGTCTACGACACCACCCTCCGCGACGGCAGCCAGGGGGAGGGCGTCAACTTCTCCCTGCAAGACAAGCTGCTGCTGACCGCCCGTCTCGACGACCTCGGGGTGGACTTCATCGAGGGCGGCTACCCGCTCTCCAACCCGAAGGACTTCGAGTACTTCCGAGCGGTGCGCGAACTGCCGCTGCGGCAGGCGAAGGTGATCGCCTTCGGCATGACCCGGCGAAAGAACGCCGCCTCGGAGACGGACACCTGCCTGAAGGCGCTGCTGGACGCCGGCACGGCGCACGTCACCATCGTCGGCAAGTCGTGGGACTTCCACGTCACGGGCGTCCTCGGGGCGACGCTCGACGAGAACCTGCGGATGATCGCCGACTCGGTGGCCTACTGCCGGTCGCAGGGGCGGGAGGTGTTCTACGACGCCGAGCACTTCTTCGACGGCTACAAGGCGAACCCGGACTATGCGCTGGGGACGTTGAAAGCGGCCGAGGGGGCCGGGGCGTCGGTGGTGATCCTGTGCGACACCAACGGCGGCACGATGCCGGAGCGGGTGGCGGAACTCGTCGCCGAGGTGCGGCGGCATCTGCGGTGCGAGGTCGGCATCCACTGCCACAACGACTGCGAGTTGGCGGTGGCGAACACCCTGGCCGCGGTGCGGGCCGGAGCGACCCAGGTACAGGGGACGTTCAACGGCATCGGCGAGCGCTGCGGCAACGTGGACCTGGTCAGCGTAATCGCCAACCTGTCGCTCAAGTACAGCTACGACGTGCTGCACGCTGACAGCCTTCAGCGGCTCACCGAGGCGTCGCGGTACGTCTACGAGTTGGCCAACATGAACTTCCGCCCCGGACAACCGTTCGTCGGGGCCAGCGCCTTCGCCCACAAGGGCGGCATGCACACCCACGCCGTCGCCAAGGACCCGGCCACCTACGAGCACATCGACCCGGCCGCGGTCGGCAACGAGCGCCGCGTCCTGGTGAGCGAGCTGTCCGGGCACTCGACGATCCTGTCGAAGACGACCAAGTACGCGCTCGCCCACGACAAGGAGCTGATGGCGAAGATACTTACACGGGTCCAGGATTTGGAGTACGCCGGCTACGAGTTCGAGGCGGCGGAGGCGTCGTTCGACCTCTTAGTGAAGAAGGCGGCGGGGCTGTACAAGCCGTGGTTCGAGCGGCTGACGTACCGGGTCAACATCGAGCAGGGGCACGGCGACCCGCTGACCGAGGCGACGGTGAAGCTCAGGGTCGGCGACGCGGTCGAGCACACGGTCTGCGAGGGGGACGGCCCGGTGAACGCCCTCGACGCGGCGCTGCGGAAGGCGCTGGTGCCGTACTACCCGCGGCTCGACGAGGTGAAGCTGGCGGACTACAAGGTGCGGGTCGTCAACGCCAAGGCCGGGACCGCCGCTCGGGTGCGGGTGGTGATCGAGTCCCGCGACGGCACCGACGTCTGGGGCACGGTCGGCGTCAGCGAGAACGTCGTCGAGGCAAGTTGGATCGCGCTCTCGGATGCGATCGAGTACAAACTGTTCAAGGATGCCGAGGAAGGGAAGTAACCGATGGCGACCGAACTCGACAAGACCTACGACCCCAAGGCCGCCCAGCAGAAGTGGCTGAAGTTCTGGGAGGAGCGTCGGTACTTCCACAGTGAGCCGGACCCGGCGCGGAAGCCGTTTACCATCGTCATCCCGCCGCCGAACGTGACGGGCGCGCTGCACATGGGGCACGCGCTGAACAACACCCTGCAAGATGTACTCATCCGCTGGCGACGGATGCAGGGGTACAACGCGCTCTGGATGCCGGGGACCGACCACGCCGGCATCGGTACGCAGGCAGTGGTGGAGAAGCGCATCTTCGCCGAGGAGAAGAAGACCCGCCACGACCTCGGCCGCGAGGAACTGGTGAGGCGCATCTGGCAGTGGAAGGACCAGTACGAGAAGCGCATCCTCGACCAGCTCAAGCAGATGGGCTGCTCCTGCGATTGGGCACGGACGCGGTTCACTCTTGATGAGGTCTGCGCGCGGGCGGTGCGGGAGACGTTCTTCCGTATGTTCCGCGACGGCTACATTTACCGCGGCAAGCGGCTAGTGAACTGGGACGCCCACCTGCAAACTTCCGTGGCCGACGACGAGACGTACACCGAGGACACCAAGGGCGGCTTCTGGACGTTCAAGTACCCCGTGAACGGGATGCCGGACACGTTCATCCGCTTCAGCACGACGCGCCCCGAGACGATGCTCGGCGACACCGCCGTGTGCGTGCATCCCGGCGACGAGCGGTACAAGCACCTGATCGGCAAGACGGTGACGATCCCGCTCAACGGCCGGGAAATCCCGATCATTGCCGACGGCATCCTGGCTGACCCGGAGTTGGGGACCGGGGCCGTGAAGGTGACGCCGGCCCACGACCCGAACGACTACGCCTGTTGGCAGCGGCACCCGGAGATCGGGATCATCAACATCCTGAACCCGGACGGCACCCTCAGCGAGAACGGCGGCAAGTACGCCGGCCAGGACCGCTACAAGGCCCGCGACGCGGTGGTGAAGGAGATGGAGGAAAAGGGGTTCTTCGAAGGCAAGGAAGACCGGATGGTGCCGCTGAAGTACAGCGACCGGTCGAAGACGCCGATCGAGCCGTACCTGTCGGACCAGTGGTTCGTGAAGATGGCCGACCGCGACGACGGCAAGCCCGGCCTCGCGCAGATGACGATGGACGCGGTGAGCGACGGCCGGGTGAGATTCTTCCCGGAGCGGTACGCCAAGAGCTACCTCGACTGGCTCGGCGAGAAGCGCGACTGGTGCATCAGCCGTCAACTGTGGTGGGGCCACCGCATCCCGGTGTGGAAGCTGGATGAACCTCCTGGAACGCCAGAAAAGGAAGAATCGCGCAACAATCGGTTGATCGAACTCCAGAGTCAGTACCCGGATAAGATCGTTGTCCACGCGCAAGCGATCAGAGATGAAGTGGAGTCGAAAACAAAGCACCCTGGGTCATTCTTTGCCCTGTACCTTGCCTGTGTTGCACCTGATGGACGAGGGATCGAAGAAGAACTCGAAGCCCTCGGGTTTGTCCAAGACCCCGATGTACTCGACACCTGGTTCAGCTCCGCGCTCTGGCCGCACTCGACGCTCGGCTGGCCGGAGCCGACGCCGGAGTTGAAGTACTACTACCCGACCAGCGTGCTGGTGACAAACCGCGACATTATCACCCTCTGGGTGGCCCGGATGGTGCTCACCGGGCTTTACAACCTGAACGAGGTTCCGTTCCGTCACGTCTACATCCACCCGAAGGTGATGGACGCCTTCGGCGAGGGGATGAGCAAGTCCAAGGGCAACGGCGTCGATCCGCTCGACATCATCGACCTGTACGGGGCGGACGCCCTGCGCTACGGCATGGTGGCCATCGCCACGGAGACGCAGGACAGCCGGATGCCGGTGGCCAACCTCTGCCCCCACTGCGGGGAGAAGGTGCCGGTCAAGCAAGAGCACATGTACATGCGGACGAAGAAGCTGACCTGCCCGAAGTGCAAGAAGCCGTTCCGCCCCGGCGGCCCGTGGCCGCAAGACGATCCCGAGTTGCCGACCGCCAAGCAGGCATCCGACCGGTTCGAGATCGGCCGCAACTTCGCCAACAAGCTCTGGAACGCCACCCGGTTCCTGTTGATGAACCTGGAGGGTTACACACCCGCCACGGTGAACCTCGCCGAGTTGCCGACCGAGGACCGGTGGATCGTCAGCCGGTTGGCGACCACCGCCCGCGAGGTGACGGCCGCGCTGGAGGGGTACAGGTTCGCCGAGGTGGCCCGGCTGGTGTACGACTTCACCTGGTCGGAGTTCTGCGATTGGTACATCGAGATGAGCAAGGGCCGGCTGCAAGACCCGGCCGCCCGGCCGCTGGCCCAGCGGGTGCTGGTCGGCGTGCTCGACGGCATCCTGCGGCTCGTGCAGCCGGTGATGCCGTTCGTGGCCGAGTCGCTGTGGCAGGCGCTCAACGAGGTTGCCCCGGAGCGGGGATTGCCAACCCCTTCCCGGGCCGAGGAGAGCGTGTGCATCGCGAAGTGGCCGGACTACCCGGCCGAGTGGATCAGCAGTACGGTGGAAGCACGTTTCGCGCGGATGCAGGAGTTGGTGCGGTCCGTCCGCGAGGTGCGCAACCGCTATCAGGTGGATTCACAGCATAAGCTCACCGTGGTGGTGAAGTGCACGCAGGCTGTCATGATGGACTTCGTGGCCCTGGCCCCGTTCATCGGTCCGCTGGCCCGGATCGGTTCGTTCGAGGCGGGGCCGGACGTAGCCAAGCCGAAGCAGTCCGCCACGATCGTCCGCCCCGACTTCGAGGCGTTCGTCGGACTGGCCGGGCTGATCGACCCGGCCGCCGAGGTCAAGCGCGGCGAGAAGCAACTCGCCGATATGCGGAAGCAACTCGCCGGGCTGACCGCCAAGCTCGGCAACGAGAGCTACCGCAAGAACGCTCCGGCCGAAGTGGTGAAGGAGACAGAGGAGAAGGTGGCCGAGATCGAAGGTCAGATCCGGGTGCTCGAACAGACCCTCAAGGACTTGCAGGAGGGGTAACTGCAAGCCCACCGATTTCTATCGGTGGGCTTGTGAATTCATGTCACGACGACACCGTGTCCATCGGCAGCAATTTCCGTCGCCCCTCCTCGGGTGAGACGTCCACCCCAACCCCCTGCTCCGCCGTGAACGGCCCGACCCGCGTCCGGCGGAGCGTCTCGACCAGTCCGCCACAGCCGAGCTTCTGGCCGAGGTCGCGTGCGATCGAGCGGATGTATGTCCCCTTCCCGGAATCCACCTCGACATCCACGAACGGCCAGTCGTAGCCGAGGAGTCGGACCGCGTCCACCCGTACTGTCCGTGGAGCCAGCGACACCTCCTTGCCGCGGCGGGCCAGGTCGTGTGCCCGTCTGCCGCCGAGCTTGAGCGCCGAGTAGTTCGGCGGCCGCTGCTCGATCAGCCCGACGAACGTCTCCAGCGCCGCCCGCACCTCTTCCGTGGTCGGCGGCGTCGCCCCGGGCACCGGCGCGATCGTGCCGTCCGCGTCGTCTGTGTCGCTGCGGGCGCCGAGACGGAACCGCGACCGGTACGACTTGCCCATCCCTTGAATCACGTCCGCCAGTTTGGTCGCGGCGCCGACGCAGACCACCAGCACCCCCGTCGCCAGCGGGTCCAGCGTGCCGGTGTGGCCGACCTTCGTCCCCTTCGGGAACCAGCGCTGGACCCGGTTGACAGCGGCCCGCGAGGTCAGCCCGCCCGGCTTGTCGATGACCAGTAACCCGTTCATCCCGTCCCACTCCGTCCAGGTTGCCGGATTCGCGGCGCCCGGTATGTCTGGCGGTGCACTCCGACCGTTCACCCCGGTGCCGCGTGGCGCTCCCGACGTGTGTGATTACCAACCCGGCGGCCGGTCGCGGGAAGGCCCGCCGGCAACTCGAATCCGCCCGCCGACGGTTCGGACCGGAAATCGAGTACCGGCCGACCGCCGGCCCCGGCCACGCCGTCGAGTTGGCCCGCACGGCCGCTGTCGAGGGGTTCGCCCGGGTGGTCGCCGCGGGCGGGGACGGCACCGTCCACGAGGTCGCCAACGGGCTTCTCACTTCCGGTCGCAGCGAAGTCATCCTGTCGGTCTGGCCACTCGGGTCGATGAACGACTTCGCTTACTCGCTGGGCCTTCTGCGGTGGTGGGCCGAGGGCGCAGTCCGCCCGCTCGACGTACTCCGCGCCGACGTCGGGGCGGTGCGAGCCGACGGGCGGGAGCGGTACTTCGTCAACGGCTGCGGCGTCGGGTTCAACGGCCTGGTCGCCCACGAGTCCCGGTCGATCCGCTCGCTGCGCGGGCTACCACTGTACGTCCTCGCATTCCTGAAGTCGATGGTCCGGCACTTCGCCACCCCAGCTATGTCCATACAGCTCGACTCGGCGACGAGCGTCGGGCCGACCCTGTCGCTGTCGCTGAACCTCGGCCAGCGCGAGGGCGGCTTCCCCGTGTCGCCCGCCGCCCGGCTCGACGACGGGGCGTTCGACGTGCTCCACGTCGGCGCTGTCCGCCGGTGGGAGTTGCTTCGCTATCTCCCCGGTCTCATCGCTGGCCGGCTCCCGACCGACCACCCCCACATCAGACGGGGGCGGTGCGGCCGGGCGATTATCCGGGCCGCGGTGCCGCTGTGCGTGCACATCGACGGGGAGCTGTTCGCCGTCCCGGGCGACGGAGTTCGGGAACTGGAGGTCGAGCTGCTGCCGAACCGGCTGCGGGTGGAGGTCTGTCCGCCGTACTTGTACGGCGGGTGAAGGGCAAGGGGGCGTGCGGAAGGACGGGCGAGGGGGCCGGCCGGTCAGTTGTGCGGGATCTCGATCCGACACCAGCCCAGGTCGAGGTACGTCGCCCTCGAGTTGTCGTTCGTGAAGTGCTTCGGGTGGAGCGAGTAGACCACGAACCGGCCGTGCTTCTCGTCCTGGACCAGCCCGGCCTGCCGCAGCACCCCGAGGTGGTGCGACACGTTAACGATCTCGACGTTCAGCAGCTTGGCCAACTCGGTGACGTTCTTCTCCCCGGTCCGTAGAGCGTCGATGATGCGGATGCGGTTCGGTTCGGCGATGGCTTGAAGCAGTTCGGCACACTGCTTGGCTAACTTCGGGTCGGTCATATGGAGTATCCTCGATTCCGCGGCGATGAAGCGCCCGGCGGGCGAAGCCCGGCCGGACCGAATGTGGAAACAGATGTTACACTGTTGATGTGATCCAGGCAACCCTCACGACATTTTTCATCTCTATATCCGTCCGTGCGACCGATCAAGTCCATTTTAGCGATCACATTAGTGACCGCGACGTTCTGGCGCCGGTTTTGAGGAGGGTTACGGCAGTCAGGCGGGGTTATTGCGGCCTCGACCGCAAAACGAGGCGCCGCAAGGCGGTCCGTCGCCCCGGCAGTTCGTTGCTGGCTCCGCTGTCGGCCGGGCCGGGACGCCGAGACCGCGCTTCACTCGGGGGCTACCGCAGGACCGGCATTCGACCTTCGGGTCGCTGGACGGGCGAGTCACCAGGACATCGAACGCGGTCCCGCAGTCTTGACAGGAGAACGGATAGAGCGGCATCATTCGTCCCTTCAACGTTTCGACGCTATTGACCTCGTCTGCGTTTGTAAATCTCGCTGGCACGGAGCAAAATATCTCGCTCCTCCGGGGTCAAACTTTCACGCCCGTAGCGAGACACCTTTTCCAGGACTTGATCGAGCTTCGCCTCCAGCTGCTCATCTACGCTCCGGGAGGCCCGCCCCTCGGCCGTTGCGGGCGCCCCGCCGGTTCGGGCGCCGACCGTCTCGCCTAGGTCGTCCGACTCGACGAAAAGCCTCGGGGTCGGCGCCCGGCGACCGCGGGACCGCGGCACCCAGCCGGTCAGCTGGTCGAGCCAGCCGGTCACCCGCCAGTGGAGGCGGAAGTACGCGAAGGCGAACACCGCCCCGAGCAGGTGGGCGGAGTAGCCGATCCCCGGCTGCCCCCGGCCGATGAAGCCCATGAAGTCCAGGACCACGATGCCAACGGCCAGCAGCCACGCCGGGCAGGGGATGATGAAGAAGAGCAGGATCGTGCGGTACGGGAAGTGGCAGGCGAACAGGATGAACGCCGCCGTCACCGGCCCGCTGGCCCCGAGCGCGCGGCCCTGATTGATCCCCGCCAGGCCCAACGCCACCATCCCCAACGAGATGAGCAGGGCGGTCGTCAGGTAGAACGCCAGGAACTCCCGCGACCCGTAGATGCCTTCCAGCTCGCGGCCGACCCAGTAGAGGACCAGCATGTTCAGGAAAATGTGCCAGAGGCCGCCGTGCAGGAAGTGCGGCGTGATGAGCCGCCAGAGCTGGCCGTCCAGGATGGCCGGGAGGTAGAAGTCGCCCCACTCGGCGAGCGGGTCACGGCCGATGCCGCCGGGCGGCTGCGCGGTGAGGACCTGACCGACGAACACCACGCACGTGACCAGCACCAGCCAGAACGTGGCGGACCGCCCGCCCAGGTCGGCCCACCATCGGCCGGAGGAGTCCCGGTAATAGTCGCGGTCGTAGATCCCCATCGCGACCCCCGGGCACCGGGCCTCGTAGCGCCACCCTAACACAGTTTAGCAGCCCGCGGCGGCAATGGGAAAGTCAGCGCCCGCTACGAACGGGTGTGCCTTTCGATTGGGGCACGCTCCTGGCGAACCCCGAGCGGCAGCGCAGTGGTAGGCATCACCCCTCCCCCGGCCCCTCCCCGAAACGGGGAGGGGAGAACGGCAGACCGAAACCAACGACCCGCTAGCTCCCCCTCCCCGCTTCGGGGAGGGGGTTGGGGGGAGGGGTTCTTCGACAGCCACCCCGTCGCTGCCGCTCCGGGTTCGCCCAGATGCTCAAATCGAATGGCACACTCGCGCGCTGAACGGCGAACTTCCGACTGGACAGCCGACCGCGACCAGCTAATCTGAACACCGTTGCCCCTATCGTCTAGAGGCCTAGGACGTGGCCCTCTCAAGGCCAAGACTGGGGTTCGAATCCCCATAGGGGCACCTCAAGGCCCGCCGAACCGGCGGGTCTCTTCATTTTTTCTTCCGATCCATCCCGCACCCGTACCCCTTCCGAGTCAACCAGTTCGGGCGAACGCCACTCGGCGAGCGGACCTACCGACTTGGCCCGGTCCCGGTTACGCGGTAAAACTCAGGTGGGGATCAGGGACGATTGGGCCGCTGCGGCGGCACCTCACTTACCCACCGCGGACTGGTGTGGGGGTCTTTGCGGAGGACAGTCTGGTATGGCGCGGAGAGGCGCCGAGCCGGCGGCGACCAACGGGAAGTCCGGGCTGACCGGGCTGCGACGATCGGACCGATTCCTGGCCGGCTTGCAGGCGGCCGACCGTGTCGTGTTCGTGTCCCACATCCACCCTGACCCGGACAGCCTGGGCAGCATGCTCGGGCTGACCCACCTGGTGGAAACCAAGCTCGACCGGCCGACCCTCATCACTCGTGACGGCCCGATCGGCCGGGCCGAGAACCGCGCCCTGGTGGACGTGCTGCACTTCGACCTGACGCCGATCGAAGAGGTCCAGTGGTCGCCCGGTGACGCGGTCGTCATGGTGGATAGCCAGCCGAAGACCGGCCGGCACACCCTGGCCGACGGCCATCCGATCGCCGCCGTCCTCGACCACCACGACACACCCGGCGAGTTGACCGGCGTACCGTTCGTGGACGTGCGGCCGAACATGGGGGCGACCTGCACCCTCGTCACGCGCTACCTGACCGACCAGCAGGTAACGATCCCGGAGAAGGTGGCCACCGCCCTGCTCTACGGCATCGAGACCGAGGTGACCGGCTACCCGCGCGAGGCGAGCGTCGAGGACGACAACGCCCTTTTGCAGCTCTACCCGCTGGCCGACAAGGACCTACTCGCGCAGATTCGCAGCGCTCGCCTGCCGCACAGCCACTTCGAATGCCTCTTGCAGGCACTGCAAAGCTCGTTCATCTACGACCGGCTCATCATCAGCTGGGTCAACCCGCTGCCGCAGCCGGAGCAGGCCGCCGAGGTGGCGGACTTCATGGTCCGGTTCGAGGAGGTGGACTGGGCCGTCTGCGGCGGGGTGTACGAGGGTCAGCTCATCCTATCGGTCCGGTCGGCCCTATCGGACGCCAGGTCGGGCGAGGTGCTGCGCAAGGTGGTCGGCGACCTCGGCCGGGCCGGGGGCCACGACCGCCGGGCCGGCGGGGCGATCCTGCTGACCAGCACCTCCCCGTCGGCGATCGAGGACTTACAGTCGGAACTGCGGCGGCGGTTCCTGAAGGTGCTCAAGATCGAGGACGTCCGCGGGTCGCGGCTGGTCCCGCTGCGGGAGATGCTCCAGAACCTACAACCCTGAACAAGGCAAATCCCAAATCCCAAGCACCAAATCCCAACCGGAGTTCTTTTTGGGATTTGGTGCTTGGGATTTGGGATTTGCCGAACGGGCCGCCATGTCTTCCGCCCCCCCCCCGCCCGCCGGCCGCAGCCGTGGGATCGGCATCATCCTGGTCCTTTCGCTTCTCGCCAACATCGCCCTCGCCGTCTTCCTGGTGATCGCGCTGACCGCGCCGGCGGAGCCGTCCGCCGCCGGGCTGATCGAGCGGCACTACTCCGGGGACGCCGACGCCGCCGACAAGGTGGCGGTCGTGCGCATCTCCGGCGTGCTCATGGACGGCACCATCGGGTACGCGCTGCGGCAGATCGAGCGGGCGGCGAAAGACCCGGCGGTCAAGGCGGTCGTGGTCCGCATCAACAGCCCCGGCGGGACGATCTCCGCCAGCGAGGACCTGCACCGGGCGCTGACCGAACTGCGCGACAACACCCACCCACGGTTCGAGGGGACGGGGCCGAAGCCGCTGATCGCGTCGATGGGGGACGTGGCCGCCTCCGGCGGGTACTACGCCGCCATGCCGGCCCGGACCGTGGTCGCCGAGCCGACCACCATCACCGGGTCGATCGGCGTCTTCGCCGCCCTGCCCAACGTGGCGGAGTTGGCCAAGGACAACGGCGTCAAGCTGATCCTGATCAAGGCCGGCGACCTCAAGGCGGGCGGCTCGCCACTCCAGGAACTCAGCCCCGCGGAGCGGCAGCCGTGGCAAGACCTGGTGGACCACGCCTACGCCCGGTTCCTGACGGTCGTCGCCGAGGGTCGGAAGATGCCCCGGGACCGGCTCACCAGCGAAAAGACCGAGCGGGTCGTCTCGAAGTACGACGACAAGGGGGACCCGATCCAGGGGCCGGACGGCAAGCCCGTGACGGTTAAGGTGGCCCGCTACCGGGCCGACGGCGGCATCTACACCCCGCCCCAGGCCAAGGAACTCGGGCTGATCGACGAGATCGCCACGCTGCCGACCGCGATCCGCCTCGCCGCCGAGGCCGCCAACCTGAGCCGCTATCGGAGTGTCGTCTATGACCGGCAAAAGACGCTGGTCGAGCAGGTGCTGGGCGTGGACCTCCGACAGCCCTCCCCGCCTCTCGGAGTGGGTTCTCTCGCCTCCGCGGCGACCCCGCGCGTCTGGTATCTGACACCAGGGCACGAAATCGCCGCGTCGATCACGTCGGCCGGGGAGCACTGACCGGACGGCTCGATTCGGAAGCTCACTTCCCGAACCGGCGGGGGACACTTGGTTAGCCCTCAAACAACCTGTAGGCCGCAAGTCTTTCCAATTTCCCGACTTACCACATCTGCTGTAAGTACCGCTTGTTCGGGCCGGTAACTTGGGGTGATCGCCATCCCAACGCCCACTGCCCAGGTGCGTTACGATTTCCATACGAATTGCGAACCTGACGGGTGGGATGGAGTGTCTAAATCCGCAATTCCGGCCGGGTTAGGAAAGTGACCCCGGATTACCGTCCGGGCGAAGTCCTGTCCCGGCGCGAGAGTTGCCTGAGAAAAGCCGACGAAAGTTACACCCGAACGGCAAGGCGCGGCTAATACTTCGTCGGAGAATTGAACTTGCCTGGGACGACGACTGGGCCGTCCCCGTCCGACCGAGCAGAAAGGCTATCCCGGCCAAGGCCGCGAGGAAACGCCCTGAGGAAAGGTGGTGTGCCATGGCCCGACGCGACGCCCTGATGCGGATCACCAAGTCCCTCCTGACCCGCCGCGCCGAACTCCGCAAGCGGCTGGGGATGGAGTACGATACCCTCGGCCCGAAGGGCCTGAGTGCCACCGGCGACTCCGCCGACGCCGCGTTCGAGCACGCCGGCGAGGAGTTGGCGTTCCAGCTCGGCCAGCTGGAGTCGCGGGAGCTGTCCCAGGTCGAGCGGGCGCTCTTGCGGATCAAGCAGGGCAAGTACGGGGTGTGCGACGGGTGCGGGTGCAGGATCCCGGTCGCCCGGCTCAACGCCCTGCCCTACAGCACGCTCTGCATCAAGTGCCAGCGCGAGGCTGAGTCCGACACCGGGTTCGTCGGCGAACTGGCAGCGATGGACTGGGACAAGGTCCGCGACGCCGACGGCGCCCAGGATCGGGACGTCGATCTGGCCGACCTGGAGATTGACCTGAGCAAGTAAGTGCCGCCCCGGCGGGATGCGCAAGGCCCGCAGGTCACATGACCTGCGGGTCTTGTTCGTTTTATTCCGCCGCCCCGACCGACTCACCGGGGGACCGCTTCCCCTTTCCGTTCCAGTCTCCCGGGGGCGCTCGGTAGAGTGGGGTCGGTCTACCGATCTCCCCTCACTGTGCCGACGCCATGAATCATCGTGCGATCTGGACGCTGCTCGTGGTCGGCGGGTCGTTCGCCGGTGGGACGGCAGCGAACTTCCTCTTCGTGCCGCGCGCGTTGGTCGTCGCGCAGACCGGCTCTTCGCTCCCGCCCCGGCCAGGCGCGATCGAGCGGCGCGAGGCCGTCGGTCTGGACCAGTTCGACGAGATCATCCGCCGGGTCGCGCCGGCCGTGGTGGCAGTGGACGCGGTGAAGGCCGCCGCCCCGTCGGCCCCGCGGGCGAAGGGGAAGACCGAGGAGGAGTCCGGCTCCGGCGTGATCGTCCGCCTGGCGGGATCCGCCGGTTGCTACGCGGTCACGAACAACCACGTCGTCAACGGGGCGCGGGCGGGCAACATCACGGTCACGCTCGCCGACGGCCGCATCCTGGTGGCCGAGCGAGTGTGGGTCGATCCCGCGTCGGACGTGGCGATCCTGAAGCTGCCGGCCGGCGACCTGCCGACCGCCGAGTTGGGCGACAGCGACCGGGCGCGGGTCGGCCACTGGGTGCTGGCGTTCGGCAGCCCGTTCGGGCTGAACCAGACGGTGACGCACGGGATCATCTCGGCCCGCGACCGCGGGCAGATCAGCCTCGGCGACACCATCCGCATCAAGGAGTTCTTGCAGACCGACGCGGCGATCAACCCCGGGTCCAGCGGCGGCCCGTTGGTGGACCTGACCGGGGCGGTGGTCGGGATCAACACGGCAATCGCGTCGAACAACGGCAACAACAGCGGCGTGTCGTTCAGCATCCCGTCGAACCTGGTCCGCCGGGTCGCGCGGGAGTTGCTCACGAACGGCGTGGTCAGCCGCGGCTACCTGGGGATGCAGCTGTCGCCGACGCTGGAGCCGGCGGCGGCGCTGCGGCTGGGGCTGACCCGGGCTTGGGGGGCGCGGGTCGAGTCGGTCCACCCGGGCGGCCCGGCGGCGACCGGCGGGGTGCGGGCGGGGGACGTGGTGCTCAAGCTCGACACCGTGGAGGTCCGCAACGAGAACCACCTCATCAACCTGATCGGCTCGCTGCCGGTCGGCCAGCGAGTGCGGATCACCGTCTGGCGAGACAGACGGTCGCAGTCGCTGGACGTGGTGGTCGGCGACTGGGCCACCGCGGTCGGCCGCAACCGTTAGACTCACTGGAAACGCAATCGGCCGCACAGACCTCGCCGGGTCCGCACGGCCGACACATTCTCGGTGACGTAACCCGTTGGTTACTCATCGTCCCGCGGCCTCATCCGCAGGAAGACCATCAGCCCGATCAGGCCGAGCAGCAGGACGATCATGATGCCGAGTGCGATCGGGTTGCTGAGGAAGTCGGCGATCTTGGTGAACATCGGCCGGGTCCTTTCTTGCTGAGGGGACGAGAGACGACTGTCCGGTCGGTACGAGTGCGGGTGACGCCGGCGGGGCGCCCGCCGCCGGCCAATTCGCGGCTGTTGTACCTCCCCCGTCCGCGACATGCAAGGCGCCGCCCAGGAAAAATCTCCCCTTCTCACGTCCCCAGTCCGTCCGGTCGGACTCGCTGACTCTGTAAGCGAATCGGAATGCTGATCTTTCCGTTGAACCCGGTGTCGCTGGATTGTAAGTTGGACCATTGCGCCCGGTGGCGCCCTTTGGCAACGCGGAGTGGAACACCCGATGGACGGCAGAGCGCTGGTTGAGAGTGGGGCCCTTCTCTACTCGGACGTGGTCGGTAAAGACGCCTGCGGGATCGGCGGCGTCGCCGCACGGGACGGGAAGCCGTCCGCCGAGGTGCTCAGGAAAGCCCTGACCGCGTTGAAGGCCATGGAACACCGCGGCGGCATCTGCGGCGACGCTGGCGACGGCGCCGGTCTGACCTGCCAACTCCCGCGAGCGTTCTTCCGCGAACAGGCCCAGAAGCTCAAGCTCGACGGCTCCCGCGACCTGCGGCCGGAGCACCCACTGGCCGTCGGCGTCGTCTTCACCCACGAAACCGATCCTGCGCGGATCGACGCCGTCCGCGGGATCGTCCGCGATGTGCTCAGCGGCGGGCCGGCGACGCTCCTCGGGTTCCGCCCGGTTCCGACCAATGATGACGTACTGCCGCCGCTGGCCCGGCAGTCCCGGCCCGGCGCCATCGAACAGGTGATCCTCCGCGTCGCCGGCGACGTGGCCGCCGCGGAGCAATGGCTGTTCGACAAGCGGCTGGAACTGCGGCACCGCTTCGGCGAGGCGGGGCTGGCCGCCTACGTCGTGTCGCTCTCCGCCCGGACGGTCGGGTACAAGGGGCTGCTCACCAGCCCGCAGTTCGTGGACTTCTACCCCGACTTCGCCGACCCGACGTTCGAGACCGGCGTCGCCTTCTTCCACCGCCGGTATTCGACCAACACGTTCCCGAACTGGGACCTGGCGCAGCCGTTCCGCCTCGCCTGCCACAACGGCGAGATCAACACCATCCGCACCGACCGCAATGCCGTGCAAGCGTTCGCGCGCGGACTCAACCCGCCCTTGCCCGGCGGCGATCTGCTCACCCCGAAGATGAGCGATTCGGCCAGCCTCGACGAGTGGCTGGACTACCTGGTCAACCGCCGGGGCTGGAGCCTGCTGCGGGCGATGCGGCTGTCCATCCCGCCGGTGTGGGACACCGAGGCCGACGTCTGGGGTCAGGACGCGGTGGACCTGTTCCTGTACTGCCGGCGGACCTACGGCAGCCTGTGCGCCTGGGACGGCCCGGCCGGGCTGGTCACGACCGACGGACGCTATCTGGTCGGGCTGGTGGACCGCATGGGTCTGCGCCCCGTCCGCTGGTGCTCGGACAACCGCGGCTGGCTGTACATCGGCTCGGAGTCGGGCGTCTTCGGGCTGGACAACACGACCATCGTTGCCAGCGGCCAACTCCAGCCGGGGCAGATGATCGCCCTGGACACCGAGACCGGCGAGCGACTGGACAGCCATCAAGTCCTCGCCCGGGTGGTCGCCGAGGCGAAGGCCGAACTCGGCGGCGACCTGCACGAGCTAAACCGCCGGCAGGTAGTGCTGACCGAGGGGTTCGACTTCACCCGACAGACCGAGGACATCGTCGGCGCGATGCTGGCCGAGCAGGGGTGGACGCTGGAGGTGCTGCTTCAGGCGTGCGGCTGGGACTTCGAGCGGGCCACGTTCGTTAAGGACATGGCCAAGCTGTCCAAGGAGCCGCTTTCGAGCATGGGCCACGATCGGGTGTTGACGGTGTTCAGTCAGCACCACCCGACGCTGTTCAAGTACTGTCAGCAGACGTTCGCCGAGGTGACGAACCCGCCCATCGACCCGTACCGCGAGGGCGGGGCGATGTCGCTGACGACCTACCTCGGCCGCTCGGCGCTGAAGCCCGCCTCCGACGACAACGGCGACCAGTTGCCGATCAAGCAGATGGAGATCGGCTCCCCCGTCATCAGCGACGCGGTGATCGAGGAAATCCGCCAGAACGAGTTGCTGGGCTTCAAGGTGCTGGACGCCACGTTCCGCCTCGGCGGCGGCGTCGAGGCGCTGCGGACGGCCCTGGAGGCGCTGCGCGCCGATGCCGAGAAGGCGGTCCACGCCGGCTTCCACGTCCTGTGCGTCTCCGACAAGGAGGCGTGCCGCAAGGGAATCGACCCGATCCCGTCGCTGCTGGCGCTGGGGGCGGTCCACAACTACCTCTGCCAGCAGGGGCTCCGCGACCGGTGTAGCCTCGTCGTGCAGGCCGGGGACATTCAGGAGGGACACGACATCGCGGTGCTGGTCGCGTTCGGGGCCGACGCGGTCCACCCGTACCTGATGCTGCGGCTGGTCAAGGACGGGCTGACCTGGAAGCACCCCGAGTCCAAGCAGGACATCCGGCTGGAGCCGCACGACGCGCTGCGGAACCTGTTCACGGCCATCGAAGATTCGCTGCTGAAGATCATCTCCAAGATGGGGATCACCACCGTTGAGGGCTACCGCGGAGCGATGCTCTTCGAAGCGGTCGGGTTCGGGCCAGAGCTGATGGAGTACCTGGGCGACTTCCCGTCGCGGGTCGGCGGCATCGGGCTGGCGGAGATCGTCGAGGACACCAAGTGGCGGGTGCAGCGCGCCGAGGAGATGGTCGCCCGGAACTCGCCGATGGGCAAGAACATGGACTACCGGGCCTTCAACGCGAAGGTGCGGATGGCCCTGCGGGACGCCGTGAAGGAGGCGTACCCCGAGCCGGAACCGGGCGGCGGCGAGATGGCCTACACCGCCCCGCCGGAGGAGAAGGACCCGGACGCGCTGCTCAAGGTCGGGGTGAAGTTCGGCAAGTTCTCGGACATGGTCCGCACCCGGCCGCCGACCGTGCTGCGCGACCTGTTCGCGGTCAAGCCGGCCGGCCCCGCGGTCGCGGCCGCGGACGTGGAGCCGGCCCTGGACATCGTCCGCCGCCACTTCCGCGGCGCGGCCATGAGCCACGGGGCGCTGACCGGCGCCTCGCACATGACCATCGCCGCCGCCCTCAACGAGTTGGGCACGCTGAGCAACTCCGGCGAGGGGGGCGAGGCCCGGTGGCGCAACGACGTGCCGCCGAAGGCGTGGGGCGAGTTATGGGACAAGGTGATGACCCAGCGGCGGGAGCACCCGGAGATTTACGCCCTCGACAAGGGCGACCTGCGCAAGGGCCGTTTCCGCAGCCGCATCCGGCAGGTGGCGTCCGGCCGGTTCGGTGTGGACGCGGAGTACCTGGTCAACGCCGAGGAGGCGTCGATCAAGATGGCCCAGGGGGCCAAGCCCGGCGAGGGCGGCCAGCTCATGGGCAAGAAGGTGACGACGGAGATCGCCGAGATCCGCTATGCCAAGCCGGGGACGGACCTCATCAGCCCGCCGCCGCACCACGACATCTACTCCATCGAAGACCTGGCGCAGCTCATTTACGACCTGAAATCGGTCAAGCCGGGAATGCCCGTCTCCGTCAAGCTGGTGGCGGTCGAGAACATCGGCACCATCGCGGTCGGGGTCGCCAAGGCCGGGGCCGACGTGATCGAGATCGACGGCATCGACGGCGGGACCGGGGCGGCGATGGTCTCCTCGAAGGAGCACGCCGGGTTGCCGAGCGAGATGGGCCTCGCCGAGGCACACCAGGCGCTGGTGACCAACGGCATCCGCAAGTCGGTCAAGCTGCGGGTCGGCGGCGGCATCAAGACCGGGCAGGACGTGGTCAAGTACGCCCTGTTCGGGGCCGACGAGTTCACCTTCGGCCAGGGGCTGATGGTGTCG
>DASSAT010000251.1:0-16682 GCA_035699305.1 Fimbriiglobus sp.
CCACGGGTGTTTGCCGAACGGGTCCGCGAGCCGGGTCAGGGCCAGCGCGGTCCGCGGCCCGTCGAGCAGCGCCAGCGTGGCGGTGCCGGCGACGACCAGCAGGGCGAGCCAGAGCGCCTGCCACATCCGGCCGGTCGGGACAACGGCGGCGAGGTCGTAGCGGTCGGCGAGGTTCTCGGCGCGCCTGACGGCGACCCGGCGGAAGCGGTTCATCCCGGCGGTGGGTACGGCGTCGAGGAAGTCCACCGCGCTGGCGAGGGAGTCGTTGAGGTTGGGGAACCGGTCTTCGAGGACCAGCGCCACCGCGAGCGGGTGGGCCGGCAGCCGGGCCGGGGCGCGAACCCAGCGCAGGACCGCCACCCCAACCGCGACAAGGGTGCCGACCAGCAGCACCGCCCGCACAGCCCCCGGCAGATGTATGGCCGCGTCCAGCACGCAGGCGGCGGCGACGAGCGCGAGGGCGAGCGCGATCAGCCGGAAGCTGCCGGCGGCGACGGCGACCTGTCGGCGGGCGCGGCCGAGCCGGCCAAGCCGGTCCGGCAGCGGGGCGGCGTCAACCCCGGGCGGGCGCAGAACGATCGGCATGAGGCGGCTCCCCGGCCCCGCCGGCAGTGGGCGCGGAGCCTGATGGTACGATCATACCCACCGGGGACGATGCGGCCAAAGGAGATGATTCAAGTTGTTACCGCCGCCTACGGGTCCAGGAGCTTGACGGGATACACCCGGACTTCGTCATCGACGCTCAGCAAGGTACAGCAGCTCCATCCTTCTCCTCACTACTTACCCGAGGGCTTCCTCCCGGGCGCCGCCGCCAGTCCCCACGAAGGGCAGTTGTCGGATAGTAGACCATCCCGCCTGAGCGGTGGGCTGGGAGGGCGAGGCTCCCGCCGAGCCTGGGATGCCTCGGCTCGGCAGGAGCCTCGCCCTCCCAAGAAAGGCCAAACCGAGACACTACCGGTCTTCGCTCGGCGTTCCTGATTGGCGGATTCCTGTTACAATTGTCCGTGATCGAGTCCAACTCCGCGGGAGAGAAAACCCATGGCCATTATCGTTGAAGCCGTCTATGAGAATGGGGTCCTGAGGCCAAGCGAGCCGCTTCCCTGGAACGATGGCGAGCGGGTCCGTGTCGCTGTCAGCAGCCTGGACAGCCCGATCCTGAAGGCGTACGGGATCATGGGCTGGAAAGGCACCAGCGAGGAGTTGGATCGCCTGCTGGCCGAGATCGAGTTGGACGAGGAGGATGTTCCATGACATTTGCCGATCTCGCGGTCCAGAACCACATCTTTCTTGACGCGAATACACTGGTCTACCATTTCGCATCGCACCAGGTCTTTGGCCCCGCCGCGAACCAGTTGATGACTCGGATCGAAAACCAGGACCTCGGGGGTTACACATCTACGCACATCCTCAGCGAGACCGCTCATCGTCTGATGATGATCGAGGCAGCCACTCTGCCGGGCTGGAAGCAAACCAAAGTCAAGCTGCGCCTCTTGCAGCAGCCGTCGGCCTTGCAGAACTTGAGCCTGTTCCGCCGAGCGATCGAAGCCGTCCTCCAGTCGCGTATCCAGACCTTGACAATCGCCCCTTCCCTGGTCGTGTCCGCTGCCGGCATAAGCCAACAATCCGGCCTCCTGAGCAACGACGCACTCATCGTCGCGGTTATGCAAGCTCATGGTCTCTGCCAACTCGCCAGCAATGATCCTGACTTCGACCGTGTGCCGGGCATCACTCGCTATGCGCCCGGGTGACGCTCCGGCGCGCTGACTGAGCGCCGGGCCGGTGGGGAGCTTGCTTGGCGGTAAGGCCCCACCGGCCGCTTCAGTCGATCAGGCGACAATCCCGCAGGACGGCGCGGCCGGCCTCGACGCCGTCGCAGCGGCCGAAGACGACCACTTCCCTGGTCCGCAGCAGGTACGTATCCAGCCCGTTCCGGTCGGCGGTCGGCACGTCCTCGAAGTGGCACGCGACGCGGCCACCGTCTCGGCCGCGCAGGACCGCCACCATGTACCCCCTCTGGGTGGGTGCCGTCATCTCCCACTCGCCGGTCACGACCACCCCGCTGCCCAGGTGGGCCTCTGGCTCCGCCACCAAGTCCCCGACATCGACCACGGGCGGCCCCGCGACGGGACTCCGCCAAGCCGCGGCGAGCACGAGGGCGAGCACGACCAGGCCAGAGGACCCTAAGCGCGACCAGCCGGACAGGGGGTTGAGTGACATGGGTTAATCCCTCCGTCGTTTGGAAAGACCCCCCGCGGCGCGCAGACCGGGCGCCGGGGCGGTGCCGGGTCGGTGGGGTGGCTTGCTTGGCGGTATGGCTCCCACCGGCCGCCTCGTCAATCGCGCGATCCGTCGTCGCTCAGGCCGTCAGGACACCGGCGGGGGGAACAACGAACGTGTGATTCACGTCCTCCTTCTGGAACCCGATCACCTCGGGGAAACGGACGCCGGGGAGGACCTGAACGTCGAAGATCTCTTCCACGGCAGTTTGGAATTCCAGAAGCCCGGCGACTCGGCCGGCTCCGAGGTCCACCAGGGCCACGCCGCACTTCAACTCATTGCGACGCTCCGCCAGCGGAACACCCGCCATGGCCGAGGTCGGCCGAATCTTCGAAAGACCGACGAACGCCCAGCGGTCAACCATCGCCAGGCCACGCGCGAAGCCGGGCAAGCCATCGACGACGGTCCGTTTGCCGGACGGCTCCACGACGTGCAGTCCCCCCGTACCAGATTCGAGCACCCAGAGTTTGTCGCCGTGCCAGCGCGGCGAGTGCGGCATGCAGAGCCCGCGCGTGATGATCTCGCCGGACGGCACGTCCATCACGATGCCGCCGGTCGCTTTGCCGGCCCGCCAGCCGTCCTTTCCATCCGTCGCGCCGAGTGCCGTGACGTATCGCGGCTTGCCCTCGACGACGCCAAGTCCGTTCAGATGGCAGCGGTCCTCGGCGGCCAGCGCCGTGATGAACGGCGGTCGCCAGCGCGGCACGAAGCTGTAGTCCGGGGCGAGCGTGCACAGGCAACTGAACCGGGTGTTGACCAGCCACAACTCATCCCCGGCCCAGGCCAGTTCGTGGACGCCGATGTCGCCGGTGACGTGACACGAGCGCGGCAGGTAGCAGGCGTCGTGCTGGCCCACTGGCTCGACGCGGGGGGCGATGTCCGGCGCGTCGCGGAACTCCCAGACCTGGTTCCGCGTGCCGAGGGTGAACCGGGGACCGCTCACCGCGACCCCCATCGGCCGGTCGAAGGTGCGGACCAGCGTCGAGAGGCCGCCCCGCTGCGCCCGGGCGACCAGCAGCTTGTTAGCCTGGTAGGTGCTGACCAGCAGCGAGACGCCGAGCTGGTGGAGCAGTTCGACGAAGCTCTCCGTCTGCGTGTAGTGGAACTCGACCGCCGCGGCGGCCGGGCCGGGCGGCGACTTGCTGACTGCCGGGGACACGGGGCACATCCTTTCTCATGGCCACGACCCACTTGATGGGTGGCCGCGTTCTGGCGAGCGCGGCCACCCATCAAGGGAACTGCGAAGCACTACCTCCTATGGCCTCTGCCGCCGTCGTCGTTGAAGATGTCACCATAGCCGTAGCTCTGCCAAAGTAGGGCGTTGCTGCTGGCGTCGCTCAGCTGGACGGAGAAGGACTCGTCGTACTCCTTCTTCTTGTCGCCCTTGATCACCACGGTGAAGGTCTTGCTCGTTTCACCCGTGGCGAACGTCAGCGTCCCGGAGGTGGCGACGTAGTCCTCGCCGGCCTTCGCCGAGCCGTCCTCAGTCGAGTAGCGGACGGTCACCGCCTCGTCGTAGGCGGCCGACAGGGTCACGGTGAAGGTCATCACCTTCGTGCCATGATTCCCTTCCGTGACGCTCTGGGAGTTGATGCTGATCCGCGGCTCGTCGTCGAGAATGGTCCCGTAGCCAGTGCCGGAGGCGATGCGCGCGCCGTCCGCGCCGTCGAGGTTGACGACGAAGGTCTCGTCGTACTCGCCGAGGCGGTCGCCGTTGACCGGCACGGTGACGGTCATCGTCGTATCGCCGGCGGCAAACGTCAGCGTGCCGGTCGTGGCCTGGTAGTCAACGCCGGCGGTGGCGCTGGAATAGTAATAATCGGACGTGGCGTAATCGACGGTCACCGGGGCGTCGGACGCGGTCGAGAGCGAGACCTTGAAGGTCATGGTCGCCGTGCCCGTGTTCCCCTCCTTCACGCTGGCGCTGTCGATGGAGACGAGCGGCTCGTCGTCCACGATGACGCCCACCGCGTGACTGGCCCACGCGTCGATGGCGGCGTTGGGCGAGCCGGTCAGGTTGACGGAGAAGTACTCGTCCGATTCGACGATTCGGTCGCCGTTGACCGCGACCGCGATGGTCTTGACCGTATCGCCGGGGGCGAAGGTCAGGGTGTCCGACTGGGACTGGAAGTCGGTCCCGGACGTGGCGGCCGGCGGCGGTTCGTACCAGCCCCACAACCACCACTCCGTGTCGCCTTCGGCCGTGGAGAAGTTCACGTCCACCGGCGCGTCGTAGGCGTTGCTGAGGCGGACCGTGAACACGGCGGCGGTCGTGCCGGTGTTCCCCTCGGTGACGATAACCGGGCCGTAGTCGATGGTGACGTGCGGCTCGTCGTCGGTGATGTTGCCCACGCCCTTCGCGTCGGCGAGGAAGGCGTTGGTCGGGTCGGTGAGCACGAGCAGGAAGGACTCGCTGCTTTCGCCGAGGCGGTCGCCGTTGACCGGCACGGTGACGGTCATCGTCGTATCGCCGGGGGCGAACGTCAGCGTGCCGCTCGTGACCTGATAGTCGCCACCGTCCGCCGTGGCAGTGCCGTCCACCGTGGCGTAGTGGACGGTCACCGTCTGGCCGGAGGCGGCCGAGAGGCTCACAGTGAACGTGGCGTCGGCGGTGCCGGTGTTCCCCTCCGTGACGGTCACGTCGTTGACCGTGATGGAGGGGGCGTCGAGCGCCGGCCAGACCGAGTCGTTGAGCAGCACCGAGACGCTGTTCGCCGTGAAGTTGGCGGACGCGGCGTCCGTCAGGCCGTCGTCGTTGAAGTCGCCGACGGCCACCCCCGACGGGGACGAACCCGCGGCGGCCGTCACGGGCGGCTTGAAGGCACCGCTCCCGGTCCCGAGCAGCACGCTCACGGTTGCGGAATCGGAGTTCGTCGTGACCAGGTCGGTGGTGCCGTCGTCGTTGAAATCGGCCGCGTCCAGGGAACCCGGCCGCGAACCGGCGGTGTAGCTCTGGGTACTGCCGAACGAGCCAAGGCCGTCGCCCAGCAGCACGCTCACGGCGTCCGCGGAATAGACCGTCGCCGCCAGATCGACCTTGCCGTCATTGCTCAGGTCACTTGCGATCAGAGAACTCCCGGACCCGTATCCGGCATAAAACGTCGCGGGGGAGCCGAAGGCTCCGGTCCCGTCGCCGAGTGCCACATCGACGGACCCGTAATCGGTTATCGCGGCGAAATCGAGCTTGAGGTCGCCGTTGAAGTCCGCCACGGCCGCCGAGGTGTGATAGTCGTAGCCTAACCAGGACGTGGTCGGCCCGGAGAACGTGCCGGTCCCCGTGCCCACCAGCACATGGGCCAGGCCGTAGTAGTAGCCGGGATAGCTGCCGTAATAACCCCAGTAGCCGGGCACGTAGTAGTTGGACAGGACGCCGAGGTCGAGATTGCCGTCGGCGTTGAAATCGCCCACGGCGACGGACTCCGCGCCGTAGCTGTAGTAGCCAAGGTCGATGCTGGCCGGCGTCTGGAACGAGCCGTTGCCATTACCGAGTAGCACGGTCACGTCGGAAGCGCCATAGCCGGCGTCGGCGGCGGCGAGGTCGAGCATGCCGTCGGCGTTGAAGTCACCGGCCGCCAGGGAGGTGGGGGTGTTCCCGGCGGGGGAGCTGACCGCCGGCTGGAACGTGCCGTCGGCGTTGCCCAGCAGCACGTTGACCGTGTCGCTGCCGGCGACCGCGAGGTCCAGGACGGCGTCGTTGTTGAAATATCCGGCTACCACCGCCTGCGGGCCGGTGCCGGCCGCATAGTTCACGGCGTCGAGGAACGCGGGGACGACGCGTTCGTCCAGGGCTTCGAGCCGCAGCCGGGCGGCGTTCCACCGGGCGGGCAGGGTGACGTGCTTGACCGGCCGGGATGTTCGCGGCCGGCTACGGCGGTTGAATAACATGGTCGTCTCCTTCGGCGGTCTGCGGTAGGATGACGACGGCCCCCTCGGCGCGCAGACCGTTCGCCGGGGCGGTGCCGGGCCGGTGGGGGCTTGCTTGGCAGTAAGGGCCCCACCGGCCGCCTTCATTGAACCGACAGGACGCTTCACTCCTTCACTTCGATGCCCATCAACGCTGCTGCCTCCGCCTCGAAGCGACAGAGCTCCTCGTTCTCGGGTTCCTTCGTCACCGTCCGCTCCACCGCCCGGTCGTACCACTTGCGGGCCTCGTCCTTCCGGCCCAGCTTCCAATTCGCCATGGCCAGGAAGAAGAAGTCCGCGCAGACAGCATAATCGTGATCGCCGCCGTCAGCGATCTCCAGGGACTTCTGGAGGGCGGTGAGCGCCTCGTCCAGGTTGCCGGCCCGGTAGTGGGCCACGCCGAGCGTGTTCAAGTAGTTGCCGAGCCGACCGCGGCCGGGCTCATCCCGGTCGTCCCCTTGATTGCGCGACAGTTCCACCACTTTCTTGCCCAGGGCCACGGCCTGGGCGGGGTCGCGGAGCCTGGGCTCGGCGCACGTGGCCAGTTCCCAGGCCAGGCCGTTCAGGGGGAAGGGGTCACTCGGAAGGAGTTCGCTGGCCTTCCGGAAGTGGACGAGCGCCTGCTCCGGCTTTCCCCGTGCGCTGAGGACCTGGGCGAGGCTGAGCTGGGCCGGGGCGTGTCCCGGTTCGAGAGCGATGGTCGTTTCGTAGTAGGCCATCGCCTCGTCCAGCTTCTCCTGCTTTTGCAGGGAAAAGCCGAGGTAGAAGTTGGCGGTGGGACTCCGGGGCCGGACGGCCACCGCGATTCGGCGGAAGGCAATCGCCTCGTCCCACTGCGGCGGATCCAATTTTCTGAGGCTCCATCCCAGGCTGGCATTGATGGCGTAGTCGGCGGGGTACCGCCTCTGAACCTTGCGGAGGAAGGCGACCGACGCCGTCACATCGCCCGCCTCCCTCAGTGAGTCCCCCAGGGCCGCCAGTTCGCGGGTGCGCAGCCGGTTCGGGTCTACCCCGTCCGCCAGTTTCCGGAGCGCCTTCACGTCCCTGGCCTCGGTCGCCGCGTTGTAACGCAACCGCCACGGGTCGGGATCGGCCGCCAGCGCGATCGCCTGCAGCCGCTGCCAGCGGGCGGGGGCCGGCCGCCGGGGGTCGGACCGCAAGGTGTTTGCCCACCGGTCCAGGGCGAGCACCAGATTGAGCTTGATGCTGCTGTCCGCGATCCGAGCCGCGGCCTCCTCGGTCGAAAGCGCTTCCACATCAATGCCGAAGTCCTGGAACAGCCGAGCATATTCGGCATAGACTCGATCCCGCTGGGTCTCCAGCTCAATCGGGAGCTCCTCCAGCTTGGCGGCCATCTCGAGTTCGGTGAGCCGCTGCTGCACTCGCCGATGCAGGTCCTCGTCGCCGTCGGCTGTTCCCAGGACGCTGTGGGCCTTCTGGACCTCCGCCACCGCCTCGGGGAATTTGTTGTCCTTGTACAGGGACTCGGCCCGTTGCAGGAACTGGTTGACCTCGAACGCGGTCCGCGCGTGCCGGGCGGCCCGGTCGGATAAGACCCACCCGAGGCCCGCGAACAGGACCAGCAACGTCCCGATCAGAAGGGCTACGCCGACGAGCACTCCCTTGTGCCGCCGCGCGAGCTTCCGCACCCGATACCACGCCGATGGCGGGCACGCCTGCACCGGCTCGTCGGCCAGGTAGCGCGCCACGTCCGCGGCCAGCGCCGCCGCCGACTCGTACCGCCGGTTGCGGTCCTTCTCCAGCGCCGTCATCACGATCCAGTCCAGCTCGCCGCGGAACAGTCGGCTCAGCCGCCCTGGGTCGCTCCGGCGGTTGACCGACGCCGTGTCGGCCACCAGCCCGAGCGTACTCATCCGCGTGCTCGGCCGGGCCGGCTCCTCCTCGCTGATGATCCGCCGCAGCTCGTCGAACGACACCGTCCGTAGCCGATCCCAGTCGAACGGCGTCGTGCCGGTCAGTAGCTCGTAGAGCAGCACGCCCAGCGAGTAGATGTCGCTGCGGGTGTCCACGTCCAGGCCGCTCAGCTCGGCTTGCTCCGGGCTCATGTACAGCGGCGTCCCGACCAGCTGGGCGAACCCGGTGAACAGGGTCTTGTCGGTCAGCGACTGGCCGACCGCCTTGGCGATGCCGAAGTCGATCACCTTCGGCACCGGCACCCCGTCGTGCAGCGTCACGAGGATGTTCGTCGGCTTGAGGTCGCGGTGGATGACCCCCTTCTGGTGCGCGTGCTGCACCGCCCAGCAGACCGCCACGAACACCCCGAGCCGCCCCCGGACGTCGAGCCGGTTCTGGTCGCAGAACGCCGTGACCGGGACGCCGCGGATCAGCTCCATCACAAAGTACGGCCGGCCCGAGAGGGTCTCTCCGCCGTCGAGCACCTTGGCGATGTTCGGGTGGTCCATCAGGGCCAGCGCCTGCCGCTCGGCCTCGAACCGGGCCACCACCTGGCGGGTGTCCATCCCCGGCTTGAGCACCTTCAGGGCCACCTTGCGGCGCATCGGGTGCTGCTGCTCGGCCATGAACACCACGCCGAACCCACCCTCCCCGATCGGCTCCAACAGCTTGTACGGGCCGATGACCGTGCCGACGCATTCGAGCGGGGGGCCCGCGGCCGGCTCGTCACCGAGCACGGAGTCGAAGAACCGCGTGGTCCCGCCGGCGACGATCGGACTCTCCAGGAAGCTGCCGGCCTCCCGGTGGACCTGGAGCAGGCGCCGCGCCTGCCGCGCCAACTCGGCGTCGCCGCCGCAGGCTTCGGCGACGTACCGGTCCCACTGCTCCGGCGGCAACTTCCCGACGGCGTACAGGAACAGGTCACGGGCTTTTTTCAGGATCGTTGGCATGGCAGCACCTCGCTCCCGGTTCGCCACCTACAGTGCGGATTCGGGGTCGGGTTCGTCCGGAGGAAATGCAAAAAAGACGGTTCCGCGGCCGATCACTCGCCGGCCAGCAGGGTCTTGAGGCGGGCCCGCGCGTAGGCCCAGTGCTCGTAGGCGGTGGAGCGCGAGAGCCCGACCATCTCGGCGGCGTCCTCCATCGCCACACCGGCGAAGTAGCGGAGCTGAATCAACTGGGCGGCCTGGGGGTCCTCGGCGGCCAGGCGCGTCAGGGCGTCGTCGATGTCGAGGAGTTCGTCCGCCGGGGAGGTGAAGCCGACGTCGGCGGCGTCGAGCGGGACCCGCCCGCCGCGGCCGCCGCGCTTGCCGGCCTGCTTGCGGCGGGCCTGATCGACGAGGATACGGCGCATGGCCTCGGCGGCGGCGGCGAAGAAGTGCCCGCGGCCGTTCCATCCCCGGTCCGGGTCGGGGCCGACCAGCCGCAGGTACGCCTCGTGAACCAGCGCGGTCGCCTGCAACGTCTGTCCCGGCTTCTCCTGCGCCAGCCGGGCAGCGGCCAGCGCCCGCAGCGCGTCGTAGACGAGCGGGAGCACCTCGGCGGCGGCCTTCGGGTCGCCGGCCGCGGCAGCGTCCAGCAGGCGGGTGACGTCGGCCATACGACGAGCATACGCCGGCCGGGACCGATCCGCGACCGGAAATGGCGACTCTGCTCCCCTACCTCACCGCTTCGGGCCGTCGCCGGCGGTAGACCTGGCCGGCGGTGTGACGACCAGTCGCCGGGGGCCGCCGCCGGCCGGGTAGACGCACACCTCGGCGCCCGGGAACGACCCGCGCTCGCAGACCCGGTACGTCGCGTCCGCCGACAGCCCGGCCACCAGCACCGCCGAGTACCGCGGGGACAGCGGGTTCGCGCCCGCCGCCACCACCGCCGTCCCCTCGTGGGCGAACACGTCTCCCCCGACCGCGATCGACCCGGTCCCGAACGCCACCGGGAACGCCGCAGCGAACCGCGCCGCGACCCGGTTGGTCGCCGGCCGGCCGACCAGTACCACGTGCCGGCCGGTCAGTTCCGCGTCGGCGGCCTCCGCGTCGGACTTCACCGGGACCACCACGTTGCCGTGCCCGACGCGGGCCGCCTTCGCCAGCGCCGCCGCCGCCGCCCGGTTGGCCGCCGCGTCCCCGGCCGTCCCGTACACGATCACCGCCGACCCGGTCTCGCCCAGCCAGTTCGCTGTCGAGAACGCCGCCCCGCCGACCGCGGGGTCTTCGCCCCGGTCCGCCAGCCACCCGGCCACGTCCTTGCCGGTCTGCTCGCCGACGAACCGGGCGAACGTCCCGGCCGTCACCTCCTTGCCGGCGTTCGCCCGGCCGAATGCGTCCATCGCCCCGGCGAACGCCTCCGACCCGACGGACGTGCGCAGCGCGTGCAGGGTCAACACGCCGTAGGCGGTCCGCTCGCGGTGCCACCTGGCCCGGTCCAGCTCGGCGTCCAGCGGCGTCGGCGGCGACCCGCCCGCCCGCCACTTCGGCCGCGCCGCCTTCGCGGCGTTGTAGTCAGTGCGGTACTTGAACAGGGCCAACTCGACCTCCCGCCGGCCGGCGGCGGAGGGCTTGCCGCCCGACTTCTCCTTAAGCGCGTTCTCCAGCGCGACCACCCGCTCGTACCGGGCGAACCCGGCCGTCAGCCACACGTCGGCGTCGGCCGCCGGCAGGAGCGTCCCGTGCCACGCCGGGTTCGTCGGCGGCGCGGCCGGCGGGGACGGGAACTTCTTCCCGCTCAGGTCGGCCGCGACCCTGTCCGCGCGGCCCGGCGCGGCGGTGGTCAGCACCGTCCAGTCGTTGGGCACCAGCGGCCGGATGATCGCGTACTGCTCCCGCTGCCCCGGTGCCGGCTCCCACACCCGGCCGTAGGGCGGGCCGAAGACGGCGTGGGCCTTCAGCTCCTTCGCCAGCGCCGCGGTCGTCACCTTGGCGTCCAGCGAGTGCAGCTTGGCCAGTGGGGCGGCGGAGTACGCGCGCTTGCCGAACCCGACGTCGATCTTGCCCCGGTGCGCCCGGTACAGCGTCAGCCAGGCGAGGTCCCGGTCGGACGGCCGCCACGACACGTCCTCCGGCCGGCCGGACGTGCTCGCCACCGTCTCCAGCCGGGTGCGCAGGTCCTTGGCGTTGTTGCACCCCCAGTAGAACCCCTCGACGCCGGGGACCAGCCACTCGTTCTTCGAGCTGCGCCGCAGCCGGTAGGTGTGGCTGCCCTGCTCCAGCACCGCGATCTCGTTGGTGTTGGCGTCGCCGATCAGCCACTCGTTCGTGTACAGCCCGTTGTTCTTGACCGTCAGATCCTTGACCACGTCGTCGATGGTGTTGCCGTACTGCATCGCTCGGCGAGCGCGGCTGGCCAGCGGGGTGCCGTCCGGCTCGAACCGGGTCTGGTCGAGGGTGGTCTCGGTCAGCATCAGCCCAGCCGAGTTCAGGTAGTAATCCATCCCGGAGTAGATGCCGCCGGGGAACGTCTGCATCACGACGCGGTGCCCCTTGGCCGGCTTCACGTCGAGCCAGACGTTGAAGTGGGCGGCCTGGTGCAGGTTCCACATGGTGATGTGGCCGAAGACGATCTTGCCGTCGGCGGTGGCCGGGCCGGTGGCGGCGAACGCCGAGCAGTGGTGCTCCGGCGGCAGCGGGGCGGGGGCCGGGGCGGGCTTCGCCAGCGTCAGGTCCGCGACAGCGGACGGGGTGGCCCGGAGGGCGTCGTCCAGGCAGGCCAGCTCGACCCACAGGTTGACCCCGGCGACGTCGGTCAGGTCGATCGGCCGGCCGTGGACCCTGGCCCCGGCGGCGGCGGCCCCGTCGGCGATCCCCTTCATCTCCTCCAGGTGCTCGCGGTCGAACCGGCTCAGGTACAGCCCGCCGACCAGTTGGCGGTACAAGGCCCAGTACTCGGCCGGCTCCTTGGCGGCCCGGTGCTCGGACAGGGCGGCGATGTAAGTCTCGATCTCCTTCGCCATCAGCCGGCCGTGCTGAAGCCCGCGGTCGTAGGGCTGGCCCTCGATGTGCAGTACCGTCCACCCGTGCTGCGGGTAGCGGTACCCGGCATCGTAACGGCGGACGACGAGCGGGTCGGGCCGGAACGGCTCGGCGGCGTCGGCCGAGACGGCCCCGACGAGCAAGACGAGGGCGCAGAGCGGGTGGCGGCGGGTCATGGCGGTGCCCCGGGAGTGGCGGAGGAGGTGCCGCCAGTGTCGCACACCCGGCCGCGGCGGGGAACGGGCAACCCGTCGTTCAGGAGGGTCATAGAAGAAGCCCCGGCGAACCACATGGTTCGCCGGGGCTTCCGTGAGCTGGGGATCTAGGATTTGAACCTAGACTAACTGATCCAGAGTCAGTCGTGCTACCGTTACACCAATCCCCAGTAATTACCCCCAACGTACCGTCGCCTCCTGCAAAAGACAAGAGGAGGCGGACGGTGATCAGGTTCATTCAAAAGTCCAGGCCGCCACGGAGAGCGGCCCCGACCCGAATCAGGATTCGTAAGGACCGCCCTCCGTGGCGGCCTGCTACCCGCGACCTGTGAAAGACCCTGGCGGCCGCCGCGGCCGCGGGTCGGCGGAAGGCTACTTGCTGGTGACGTCGAAGTCGAAGGTGTTCGTGCCGGACTTCACGGTCGCCGTAAGCTTCGACGCCGAGTTGTACTTCGCGGCGACCCGGACGGGCGGCAGGTCGGCCTCGCCCCCCGACTCTCCGCCCGAGATGTGGACCGTGTACTCGCCGGCCGGCGCGCCGATCTTGTCGCCCGGATAGTGCAGCCGGTAGGTGCCATCGGCCTGGGTGTAGCCGATGGCCGTGGTTCCGATGCTGGGGTCATTCGGCTCGAAGCGGACCTCCAGCCCGCGGACCGGCCGCCCGTCGAGCGTGACCTTGCCCGTGACCTCGCTCAACCCGCCCCCGCAGCCGCCGACGAGTCCAGCCGTGAGGATCGACAGCGCGACCAGTGCCCAGCTTTTGACCGTCTTCATGGGAAAGGCTCTCGTGCGGAAAGGGGCGGGGTCGCAGCCCCGCCCCCCATCGGACCCGTCTTCCGCCGCGGATCAGAACGGCATCTGGAAGACCTTCCCATCGTTCCGCAGGCTCATCGGGTTCAGAACTGCCGACGAGTTCGTCGAGTCGGGCAGGAAGTGGACCGAGCCGTCCGACAGAACGACGTTCACCCCGCCGGTGTGTTCGCTGGACCAGCCCTTGCCGGCGTTCTCCGGCGCCCCGGCGGCCGTGTAGTTGAAGTTCATCCGGAACGTGGCCCGGAACAGCGTCCGCAGCGTGCCGGTGTTGCCGTAGGAGTTGTTCCGGCCGACGCCGACCCAGGTGGCGGCGTGGTCCTGCCGGTAGCGGCGTTCGGACACCAGAATCGTGTTGCTGGTCCCGTCGCTGATCTGCGGCAAGGTGACGGAGCTGTTGCCGTACAGCACGCCGCCGGAGTCCTGGTCCATGATCGGGTACGGCGTACTCCAGCCGGCGCAGCCGACGTAGTTCGACAGGCCGACCCGGAAGTAGTTCTTACTGCCGAACGGCAGGCTCTCGGCGAGATCGGGGCCGGTGTCGGAGGGGCAGCGGTAGATTTTGAACTTCATCTGCAACAGCTGCTTGTCCGTGGCGGTGGCACTGCTCGTGTAGCGCTTGTAGAGCGGGATCGTGATCGGATCGAGCTGGGTGTAGAAGTTCCCCTGTTCGATGTACGGCATCAGGAGCACCGCCCACCCGTAGTTGGTCTTGCCGTTGCCGCCGCGGTACAGGTAGCCGGAGGGCAGCTTCATGTTGGCGTCGTGGTAGTTGTGCATCCCCAGGCCGATCTGCTTGAGGTTGTTCTGGCACTGGGTCCGCGCCGCCGCCTCGCGGACCTTCTGGACGGCCGGGAGGAGCAGGCCGATGAGGATGGCGATGATGGCGATCACCACCAGCAGTTCGATCAGAGTGAACGCCGACCGGGAGAGTCGGTTCGTGACCACAGTAGGCCCCTCGACAGACAGTGAAAAAATTGTGAGAGCGTTCCGCCCCTGCCGACAGCTGCACGTCCGCGATAGTATCGGCGTGCTTCGGAGTGCGTCAATGAAAATCCCAGGGCCATTCAAAGGTCTGTACTTTCCGTGAATATCCTGCATGTCATGCGGCCAGGTTCAGTAGTCTTCGGCGGCCGCGGGCGAGGATGGCCCCGGCCAGCAGCCACGCCAGCCGCGGGCCGGACCGGGGGGCCGAGAACGGACGCCAGGACCGAAAACCAGTGGCACGGAGGCGGGGTCGGTTGCGAGGATGGCATGGCCGAGTCCGTCCGGGGCGGGGGCGGGTGTAGAGACCACCATCGTCCCGGTCGGGCCGGCCCTCGTCTACTCGCTGCCGCTCACCCACTCAGATACAGGAAGTCGCGGAAAGTACAGTTAGCAGCCGAGCGGCCGCGTAACACAGGGTCGAATCGTGGGGCACCTTGGTCAGCCGGAGATCCTTCCGGAGGTCGCCCAGGTCGCTCAGGAGTTGGGCGATGCCCCGGTAGTCGGTCTTGAAGAACGTCTTGAGGGCCAGGATGGCGAACAACTGGTGTTGGGTGAAGTCCTTCCGACTCCGGACCGCCGAGTACGGCGGCAGGGCGTCTTGGGCCAATCGCAGCGCTTCCGTGGCGACGGCTCGCGGGGACTTGGTCGTCGTGCGTCGCCCCGACGGGCCGGAGGGGTGGATGGAACTCCCGATCCGGTGGACGGTGGTGCGGACGTTCGCGTGGCAGAGCAAGTGCCGGCGGCTGACCAAGGACCGGGAGAAGAGCGTGAGGTCGTCCGAGGCATTCGTCAAGTTGGCCATGAGAAGTAATAACGCGCGTGCTGGAGCGGGCACGACACGAGCGGAGGTGAACCTCCCTGGCGAATCAATCCTCCTGGGGGTGGCGTGATGCGATACCTGGTTCTCGTCTCCGACTATGACGGCACGATTGCCATCGACGGCAAGATGGTGGATGCGGCGGTCACGTCGATCGAGCGCCTTCGCACGTCCGGCCGTCGCGCGATCCTTGTCACCGGCAGGAGACTGGCGGACCTCCTGCCGGTTCTTCCCCACGTCCATTTGTTCGATTACATCGTGGCGGAAAACGGGGCCGTCGTCTACGAGCCGCGTTCCCGGCGGGAAACACTGCTGGCCGATCCGCCTCCCCCGGAGTTCATCCAGCGCCTGAAGGTGCTGGGCGTACCGTTCGATGTCGGGCGGGTTGTGGTCGCGACCTGGCTGCCGCATCACAACGCGGTGCTTCAGGCGATCCAGGAGACGGGGCTGGAACTGCACGTGATCTTCAACCGGGCGGCGGTCATGGTGCTCCCCACCGGCGTCAACAAGGCGACCGGGATGGAACATGCGCTGCGCAAGCTGGGCCTTTCGCCGCACGAGGCGGTCGGGGTCGGGGATGCCGAGAACGATCACTCGTTCCTGAACCGCTGTGAATGCGCCGTGGCGGTGGCCAATGCGGCGCCCTCCATTCGCAAGCTTGCTGCCTTCGTAACGGCGGGGGAAGCCGGACACGGGGTGGCCGAGTTGATCGACGAGTTGATCGCCGACGACCTGTCGAGGACGTATGGCCGGTTGATTAAGAACCTGATCACCATCGGAACCCGTTCGGACGGGACAGCCGTCACCGTGGCGCCATACGGCCTGAACATCCTTGTCGCCGGGCCTTCCGGTAGCGGCAAATCTACCATGACCGCTGCCGTCATCGAGCGACTCATGGAGCGGACCTACCAGCTCTGCATCGTCGATCCCGAGGGGGACTACGGAACATTGCCGGAAGTGTTCACGATCGGCAATCAGTACCACGCCGTAACCGTGACCGAGGTACTCGCCTTTCTTGAGGACACGAAGGTCAACATCAATGTGAACCTGCTCGGCATCCCGCTCGCGGACCGGCCGCTGTTTTTCGCGCAACTCCTGCCAAACCTGCAAGCCATGCGGACGCGGACGGGCCGCCCGCACTGGATCGTCCTGGACGAGGCGCATCACATGATCCCGGCCGAGTGGTCGCACCTCGACAAACTGCTGCCGCACAAGCTGGGGGAAACACTGCTGGTGACGGTGCATCCCGATCATCTTGCGCCCATGACCCTCTCACTGGTCGATGTGGCGATTGCGGTCGGGCGTTCGCCCCGCGACACCTTGAAACAGGTAGGCGACGCGCTTGGCCGGACGCTTGAGTGGCCCGAAGGGTTGTCGCACCAGACGGGAAAGGTCGTCGTCTGGTTCCCGCATCGCGGCGAGCCGCCGTTCTCCATGACCGTCTCGCCCGGCCGCGCCGAGCGGCTGCGTCACCGCCGCAAGTACGCCGATGGCGACATGCGCGATCACAGTTTCTACTTCCGCGGGCCGGGGAGCCGCCAGAACCTCAAGGCGCAGAACTTGGTCGTTTTCGCGCAGATCGCCGATGGAGTCGATGAGGAAACTTGGCTGTTCCACCTGCGCCAGGGGGACTACTCGCGCTGGTTCCGAGGCGCGGTCAAGGACGAGTACCTGGCAGACCAGGTCGAGCGGATCGAGCAACGGCGGGACCTGCAACCGTCGGAAACCCGCAAGCTGATCCGGAGCCTCATCGAGGCCCGATACACGCTGCCGGAATAGGATGAGATCGAGGGT
>DASSAT010000252.1:0-6410 GCA_035699305.1 Fimbriiglobus sp.
CCGGAGGCCCCCGATCCGCCCGACAAGAGCGGCCGGGACGGCCGCGGTCCCAGGGGGCGATTCGGCTTGCCCGTCCCACGTCCCCGCGGATAATCGACGCATCCGCCAGTTGACCCGCCGTACCGGAGTCACTTCATGCCCCGCCTCGGGCTTTGGCTCGTCGCCCTCGGTTTGCTCACGCCGTTCCCGGTCGCCGCCCAGGAGGTCACGCGCCGCGACCTCAAGCCGGGGCTGGTCGCCGGGTACACCGCACGCCCCGGGCGGCCGGCGACCACCACCTACCGGCTCGAACCGACGCCGGCGGTCGCGCTGGCCGCGGGTGAGTCGCACCACCCGGCGTGGGACCGGCTGGCCGCAGCGTCGTGGACCGGCTTCCTCCAGGTCGTGACGCCCGGCAAGTACACCTTCTCCGCCACGCTGGTCGGGGCGCCGGCCTCCGTCGTGCTGCACAAGGGCGACCGAGTCCTCACTGCGCTGGAGCACAAGGAGTCTGGCGCGGATCGACCGGAGACGGTGAGCGGACCAGCGCTGCAACTGGAGGCCGGCTTCTACCGGTTCCAGGCCACATACTCGCCAGGCCGGTCCGCGACCGCGGCCCGACAGTTCGAACTGCAGTGGGAGGGGCCGGGGTTTCAGCGCGAGCCGGTCCCGTCGTTCGCCTTCGGGCACTTGCCCAAAGACCGCCCGGCCCGGATCGCCGAGGACCGAGAGCGCGATCACGGGCGGTTCCTGTTCGAGGAGATGGCGTGCAAGCGGTGTCACGTCCCGGCCGGCGACCCAGTGTCGAAGGGGCTTGCGGAGCGGACCGGGCCGGACCTGACCGCGGTCGGGGCGCGCGCCTATCCCGGGTGGCTCGAAGCCTGGCTGGCCGACCCCACGAAGCTGCGGCCGCACACCGTCATGCCCCGGCTGTTCGCCGACAACGAGCGCGGCCGGGCCGAGCGGTACGCGGTGGTGGCGTACCTCACATCGCTCGGCGGGCCGGTCGCGGAGTCGCGGCGGGCGGGCAACTTCACCGACGCGCTCCGCAGCATCGCCAACGGACAAAAGTTGTACCTCACGACCGGCTGCGCCGCCTGCCACGGGGACAAGCTGACGCAGCTGCCGGCCGCGAAGCTGCCCGACGACCCCGACGCGGAGGTGAAGCCCGCCGCGAAGCCGGAGGACCAGTTCGCCAGCGTCGGCACCGCTGGGCCGCGGGGGCTGTACCTGCTCGGCGCGCTCGGCAGCAAGACGACCCCGGAGATGTTGGAGCGCTACCTCCGCGACCCGCTCGCCGCCAACCCGCACGGGCGGATGCCGGACATGGCACTCAGCCGCAACGATGCCCGTGACCTGGCGCGGTTCCTCAGCCGGCAGACCGGCGACATGATTCCCCCGGACATGCCGGCCGCCCCGAAGCTGTCGCCGGGTCAGGTCATCGGGGCCGGCGCGGCGATCGTCGAGCGCGGGCAGCTGGCCAAGCTCAAGCCTGCCGAGCAGTGGAAGGCGGTCGGCAAGCGGCTCCTCACGGCAAAGGGTTGCGTCAACTGCCACACCATCGCGCCGGGTGGGAAGGCGTTGCCAACTTCGACAACGGCCCCGAGCCTGGTCCGATCCGAGAAGCCCGCCGGCGCGCGCGGGTGCCTGGCCGACGCGCCGGACCCGACGGCCGCTCCCGTCTACAAGCTCGACGCGGACCAGAAGACCGCGCTGGCCGCGTTCCTCCGCGGCGGGTTGAAACCGAGTACACCGGCGCCGGCGTATGAGGCCCGCGTTGCACTGAAGCGCTACAACTGCCTGAACTGCCACAGCCGCGACGGAGAAGGTGGCTTGCCCGCCGAGCTGGCCGAACGGATGCGGCTCCTGGAGAAGGCCGAGAACGCCGACGACGTGGCGCCGCCACGGCTGACCGGCGTTGGGCACAAGCTGCGGTCGTCGTGGCTTACGCACGTCCTGACCGGCGGCGGCCGCGCCCGGCCTTGGATGACCCTGCGCATGCCGCAGTTCGGCAAGGACAATGTCGGCTTCCTGGCCGACGCGCTGCCGAAGCTGGAGGGGACGACAGCCGACGACTCGGCGGGCAAGTCGTCGCTGACCGCGGCCCGTGTCGAGGCCGGGCGGACGCTCGCCGGCAAGGACGGGTTCGGGTGCATCGCCTGCCACGACATCTCCGGCATCCCGACCGGCGGCACCCGCGGCCCGGACCTGGCCACGACGCGCCAGCGCGTCCGGCTCGACTGGTACGCCCGGTGGATGCACCAGCCGCAGCGGCTCACCCCCGGCACCCGGATGCCGCTGTACTTCACCGACGGCCGGTCGCAGTACCCCGCGGTCCTCGGCGGCGACGCCGACGCTCAGATCGCCGCGCTGTGGGCGTACTTCTCGCTCGGCCCCGGGCTGCCGCTGCCGAAGGGGATCGAGCCTCCCGGCAAGGCGCTGGTCGTCGCGGTCAAGGACCGGCCCGAAATCCTGCGAACGTTCCTGCCGGACGCCGGGACCAAGGCGATCGCGGTCGGCTACCCGGGCGGGGTGAGCCTCGCGTTCGACGCCTCGACGTGCCGGCTCGGGTACGCCTGGACCGGCAACTTCCTGGACGCCGCGCCGGTCTGGACCAACCGCGGCGGCAGCCCGGCGAAGCTGCTCGGGCCGAAGTTCTGGACCGCGCCGCCGGGGTTCCCTTGGGCCGTCACCGACAGCCGGACGCCGCCGGACTTCCTCAAGCGCGCCGACGACCCGGCCTACGGCGTCCAGTTGCCGAACGACGAGTTCTACGGCGGCCCGCGGCGGGTCCACTTCAGCGGGTACTCGCTCGCCCCGTCCGGCGCGCCGACGTTCCGGTACACGCTGACCGACGCGGACGGCAAGACGCGGCTAGGCGTCGCGGAGACGCCGACCCCGCTGCCGGTGACGGTGGCGGCGGGCCTGCGGCGGACGTTCACGCTGGACCTGTCCGCCGACAAGACGACGTGGCTGCTCGTCGGTGTGGCGGCGAAAGCCCCGCGGGTGTACGCCGACGGCCGGGTGACGAAGCTCGATCGAGACGAGCGGCCGGCGGCGGGGTCGCGGCTGGTGGTCCCGGGCGATGGCGACCGGGCGACGGTGGTCGATCTGCTGAAGGCCCCGGCCGGGTCGGCGTGGCACGCCGCGCCGCGGCCCGACGGCGGGTGGGTGGTGATGCTGCGCTTGCCGGAGTCGGACGCCGCGGGCAAGGCGGACGTGAGCCTGGCGGTGTGGGGTCTCCCCCGCGACGACGAGGAGTTAATCAAGGGGTTGAAGGCGAAATGAAAGGCATTCACCACAAAGGCACAAAGATCACACAAAGGAACACAAAGAGAGGAGAAGCAGGCCATGAGTGACGCCAGCCAGGACCGTGCCGCCGCGGACGAGTGGTCGCACAGACTGATCGGGGCCGCGATCGAGGTCCACCGGGCGCTGGGGCCGGGCCTGCTGGAGAGCGCCTACCAAACTTGTCTGTGCCGGGAGTTGCAGGTGCGCGGGATACCGTTCGCCACTCAGGTGCCGGTGACGATCGACTACAAAGGCGTCGTGATCGAGAACGCCTACCGGATCGACGTTGTGGTGGCGGACCTTGTGGTCGTCGAACTCAAGTCGGTGGAGCGGTTCGAGCCGGTTCACGAGGCCCAGCTGCTAACGTACCTTCGGCTTATGCACCGCTGGCTGGGACTGCTTATCAACTTCAACGTGCCGGTGCTGCGCGACGGGATCATGCGCCGGGTTCTCGGCTGACGTCCGCGCCATGTGCCCTCTCTTCACCTCTTCTTTTCTTCTTTGTGTGTCTTTGTGTGATCTTTGTGCCTTTGTGGTGAGTGCCTGTATTCTTGACCGGTGTGGCCTCGATTCCGTAGGTTGTTCAACAACCCTCTCAGCCCCCAGTCGCCGTCATGGCCACCGACCCGCCCCCGACCCGGACCCCGCTCGCCTGGCGCCTCGGCATCCTGGCCGCGGTCGCCCTGATCGGCGTCGCCGCCTACCTCGCCCGCGACCAGATCGGCCCCCGCGGGCAGGCCGGCTGCGGCGTCGTCTGTTTCATCGGGCTGGTCGCCGCCTGCTCCGCCAACCTGCGGGCGGTCAACCCCCAGACCCTCGTCTGCGGGATCGCCCTCCAGTTCCTCCTGGCCGTGCTGGTCATCCACGTCGAGCCGGTGCGGGACGCGATCGCGGTGGTCGGGAACGGGGCCAAGAAATTACTTGAGTTCTCGGCCGATGGCGGGAAGTTCGTCTTCGGCCCGCTGGCCGACCCCGGCCCGCCGCCGGCCGACGCCTACGGGGCGCTGGGCGGCGGGCCGGCCGCCCACGCCGCCGGGCAGCGGCTCCCCGGCCGGCCGTTCGTCTTCGCCTTCGTCGCGTTGCCGCCGATCATCTTCGTCTCGGCGTTCTTCAGCCTGCTGTACTACTTCGGCGTCCTCCAGTTCCTCGTCCGGCTCATGGCCCGGGTGATGATGTTCCTGATGCGGACCAGCGGCGCGGAGACGCTGTCGGTGTCGGCCAACGTGTTCATGGGCCAGACCGAGGCTCCGCTCATCGTCCGGCCGTTCGTCCCGCGGATGACCCAGTCGGAGTTGCTGGCCCTCATGGCCAGCGGCATGGCCCACATCTCCGGCGGGATGATGGCCGTCTACATCAGCTACGGGGCCGACCCGGTCTCCATCCTGACCACCTGCGTGATGGCCTGCCCGTGCAGCCTGTACCTGTCCAAGCTGCTCCTCCCGGAGACCGGCACCCCGGAGACGATGGGGGCGGCGAAGATCGAAGTCGAGTCCGCCAACGTCAACCCGATCGACGCGGTGGCCGCCGGGACCACCACCGGACTCAAGCTGGCGCTGAACGTCGCCGCCATGCTGATCGCCTTCCTGGCGCTGATCGCGCTGGTCAACTCGCTGCTCGGGTCGGTCAAGCCGCTGCTCGAGTCGGCCGGGCTGTCGGCCGACGCCCTGACGTGGTGGCCGGACGACCTGACGCTGCAACACCTGCTCGGGTGGGTGTTCCGCCCGGTCGCGTTCCTGATGGGGGTGGACCCGGCCGAGACCGGGAAGGTCGGCAGCCTGCTCGGGATCAAGCTGGTACTCAACGAGCACGTCGCGTTCGTGACCATGACCAAGACCTCCGAGTTCGCCGACCTTAGCCCGCGGTCGAAGCTGCTGGCGGTGTACGCCCTGACCGGGTTCGCCAACTTCGCGTCAGTCGGCATCCAACTCGGCGGGATCGGGGCGATGGCCCCGGAGCGGCGGTCGGACCTGGCCCGGCTCGGGATGCGGGCGCTGTTTGTCGGGTTCGTCGCCACGCTGGTGAACGCCTCCATCGCCGGTATGCTGATGGACGTCCACCCGGCCAGCCAGTAGACCCGGCAGGTGGCGAATTCCCGTACTAAGCTGCCGAAGGACGGACCCTCTGACCTTCGCCCGGGGGTGCAACTGATGTCCCCTCCCGACCCGCATCAGGTCGTCCGTCGCAAGGCGCACGCCCGGCTGGCGCCGTTGGCCGACCCGGCCCGCGCGCGACACAAGCCGTTGTCGCTGCTGCGGATGGAGGCCCGTCGGGCGCTGGAGCAGTTCCTCGTCGCCGAGTGCCCTACGCTCCCCCGGGCCGAACTCACCCAGCTGGCCGAGGAGGTGCTCGCCGAGGCGCCGGGGCTGGGGCCGCTCGACGACCTGTTCCGCGACCCGGCGGTCCGGGAGGTGATGGTCCTGGCCCCCGGGCAGGTGGTCGTCCGCAAGGGGGACGACTGGACGCCGACCAGCGTGCGGTTCCGCGACGCCGGGCACCTCCGGCGACTGTTGGCCCGGTACGCCGAGGCCGGCGAGCCGGTCGCGCCGCCAGCGGCCGGGGCTTTCGACGTGTGGCTGGGCAACGGGTTCCGCGCGGTGGCAGTGCTGCCGCCGGAGGTGTTGGATCTGCCACCGACGGCGGTGTTCGTCCGCGGGGCGCCGCCCGCCGCCCCGCCGCCAGCCGTGTCGCAGCCGACGCCGCGGCCGGCTGCCGAGGAGGCGCCGACCGTCCGCGTCCCGCCGCCGGCCGAGCGGCCAGCGCCGCCCGACCCCTACGCCCCGGTCCGCCAGCAGGTGACCCGGAAGATTGTCAGCAGGCTGGCGGCGGCCGGCGTCCACGACCTCACCCGCATCCCGGTGCCGGAGTTGCGCAAGATCGTGCTGGCCTACGTCGAGGAGGTGTGCGAGACCGAGCGGCTCTGGTCCGACGCCGCCTTCCGCGACCGGCTGGCCCTGGAAATCCTGGTGATGATAAAGCGGTAATTGGCTCGCGGACAAAAGACAAAGGCATTCACCACAAAGGCACAAAGATCACACAAAGAAAACACAAAGGGAAGAGAAGTGAGCCCTGTCTTCCTTTGTGTTTTCTTTGTGTGATCTTTGTGCCTTTGTGGTGAATGCCTTCATACCTCCAGCCCGACG
>DASSAT010000253.1:0-3037 GCA_035699305.1 Fimbriiglobus sp.
CACCCCCTCACCCCCTCATCTTCCGAACCCCCTCTCTTCTAGGGAGTCCAGTCGTCCCCCGGCCCGACCGACGCGCAGAACTCGGCCAATAGCTTCGCCGCGTTCGTCAGGTCGTCGAGGTGCACCACCTCGACCGGGCTATGCATGTACCGGTTCGGGATGCCGATCAGGCCGACCGCCACCCCCTGCCGGCTGATCTGCATGGCGTTGGCGTCGGTGCCGGTCGCCCGCGGCACGCCGCGAACCTGGACCGGGACGGCGTGCTCCGCCGCGATCGCCTCCAGCCGGTCGAAGACGCGGGGGTTGATGTTCGGCCCGCGGTAGACGACTGGCCCGGCCCCGCACTTCACCTCGCCGTGAGACTTCTTGTCGTTGCCCGGGGTGTCGGTGGCGTGGGTCACGTCCACCGCGATGCCGACGTGCGGGTTGACGGCGTAGCTGGCGGTGATCGCCCCGCGCAGGCCGACCTCCTCGGCCACCGTGGAGACGCCATACACCGCGGCGCGGAGGGACCGGCCGTGGAGTTGCCGCACCGCCTCCATCACCACCCACAGGCCGACCTTGTCGTCCATCGCCGGGGACGCGGCCAGTCGGTTGCGCAGGTCGCGGTAGCCCAGCGCGAACGTCACCGGATCGCCGTGGCGGACGACCTGCTCCGCCTCGTCCTTGGTCTTGAAGCCGACGTCCACCCACACGTCGGTGAACTCCGGCACCTTCTTGCGCTCGTCCGGGGTCATCAGGTGGACGGCCCGCCGGGCGACGACGCCGGCGAGCGGACCGACCTTGGCCCAGACGGTCAGGTGCTGGCCGAGCAGGATTTGCATGTCCCAGCCGCCGATCGGCTGGACGTACAGGAACCCGTCGGCGTCCACGTGCTGGACCATGAGGCCGATCTGGTCGCAGTGGCCGGCGAGCATGACCCGCGGGGCGTCGGCGGGCCGGCCCTCGGGAAACCGGCTGGCGAAGACGTTGCCGTGGGCGTCGGTGCGGACCTCGTCGGCGAAGGAGCCGGCCCAGTCGCGGACGAGCCGCTGTACCGGCTGCTCGAACCCGGACGGGCTGGGGGTCTCCAGCACCTGTTTCAGGAAGGCGTGTGCGCGGTCGTCCATGCGGGACCTGTCGGGGGTCACGGTGTCGGGCTGGAACAGTTAATCTGTCACCCGCCGCGGCGGACGGCAAGCCTGCCGTGGTATGATGGGTGAGTCCGCGAGGAGGACTGACATGGCTACCGACACGGCCCCCCCGACTGCAATCCGGGAGAGCGATACGATCACCCTCCCGGTGCCCCCGGAGCTGGCACGCGCCTACCGCGACGCGCCACCGGACGAGCAGCGGAAGTGGCACCTGGTGGTGGAGTTCTCCCTTCGGGCGCTGATGAATGCCACCCCGGAGTCGCTACTGCAGCTCATGGACGATATAGGCCGCAAGGCGAGAGAGGCGGGTTTGACCGAGGCGGAACTCAACGACATCCTCGCGGAATCCGACGATGAGGGTGGTCGTTGACACGAACGTGCTGGTCAGCACAGCGCTCGATCCCGGTTCAGTGCCCGGTCGGGTGGTCGAGGCGGTCATCACTCGGGGCCGGCTGCTCGTCTCCGGCGAGACGCTCCGGGAACTGGAGCGAGTCCTGCAACGACCGCGGTTGGACAAGTTCAGCCGTTTGGCAGACCGATTGAGACTGCTCGCCCAGGTGACAGACATCGGCGAACTGATCGTGGTCCAGGAATCCGTCACCGCCTGCCGCGACCCGAAGGACGACAAGTTCCTCGAAGTCGCGGTCAACAGCAACGCCACCCACCTCGTCACCGGCGATCGAGACTTGCTCGCCCTGCACCCGTTCCGCGACATCCCGATCCTCACGCCCGCCGACTTCCTCGCGCTCATCGGCCCGCCGATCTCGTAAGACACCTCTGCCGCTGCCTTGCACCCGGAGCTTCCCCGTGGCCCGCGACCTGACCCCGCCGGACCCGTCCGCCGTCCTCGACCTGCTCAGCGCCTACCGCAAGTCGAAGGTAATGTTCGCCGCGGTCTCGCTCGGCGTCTTCGACGCCCTGGCCGCCGGGCCGAAGCCGACCGACGTGCTGGCGACGGAACTCGGCTGCAACGCCGACGCGCTGGCCCGGCTGCTCGATGCGTGCGTCATGGTCGGGCTGCTGACCCGCTCACACCAGAAGTACGACAACACCCCGGCCGCCTCGGCGTACCTGACGAAAGACAGCCCCCGGCGAATGCTCGGGTATGCGAACTACACCGACGCGGTGCTGTGGAAGATGTGGGACCACCTGGCCGACGCGGTCCGCGAGGGGGCGCATCGGTGGAAGCAGACCTACGGCTGGGACGGGCCGATCTTCGCGCACTTCTTCAAGACGGAGGACGCGAAGCGCGAGTTCCTCTTCGGCATGCACGGCTACGGGCTGGTCAGTTCGCCGCAGGTGGTCGGGGCGGTGGACCTGGGGCGGTACAAAACGCTGGTGGACCTGGGCGGAGCGACCGGGCACTTGGCGGTGGCGGCGTGCCGGCGGTGGCCGGGCCTGCGGGCGGTCGTCTTCGACCTGCCGGGCGCGGCGCCAGTGGCGAAGGAGGTTATCGGGGATACCGACGTGGCGGACCGGGTGAGTGTCGTGGCCGGGGACTTCTTCGCCGACCCGCTGCCGCCGGGGGACGTGTACGCGCTGGGCCGTATCCTACACGACTGGACCGAGGCGAAGATCATCCAGCTACTTGGGAAGATTTACGCGGCGTTGCCGGTCGGCGGGGCGGTGCTGATCGCCGAGAAACTGCTGCACGACGACAAAGCCGGCCCGGAGTGGGCGGTGTTGCAGTCGCTCAACATGCTCGTCTGCACCGAGGGCAAAGAGCGGACTCTTGGCGAATACGCGGCACTCCTGAGGCAGGTCGGCTTCGCGGACGTGACCGGGGTGCGGACGCCATCGCCACTGGACGTGGTGATGGCGGTGAAGTCGTGACGCAAGGCATTCACCACAAAGGCACAAAGATCACACAAAGGCACACAAAGGAAGACAGGGCTTCTCTTCTT
>DASSAT010000254.1:0-8967 GCA_035699305.1 Fimbriiglobus sp.
CCCCCCCCCCCCCCCCCCCCCCAGGCTTGCGGCAGGAGTAGCGCTTTCCCCTCACCCCTAACCCCTCTCCCCCAACGGGGAGAGGGGGACCAGATGTCGGGCCTCGAAGACTCGACCCGACCTACAAGAACCCCGTCACACGTTGCCCAGCCGTGCGGCCCCGATTCGCCGGACCGACCGCCACGCCTGTCGGGACTGGACCGCCGTCACTTCACCAATTCCTCGGCGGCGCCCATTTCCCCGATGGGGGCCGCGGTCGGCCTCCGATGGTGAGTCTACCGTGACGGACCTCCCGGCCGGTGCGATTAACTTCGAGAGGGACCTTGCCATGTGTCCACGGATTCGGCGGATGATTCTGGCGGCGGTGCTCGGGGTGCTCGGCGGGGCCGGGGCGGCGTTCGCCCAGGAGCCGCAGCCGATGCCGGCCACGCCCGGCGCGGCCCCAGCCGTCGTCGTCCCGGCCCAGCCGGCCCCGGTTGCGGGCGGCTGCTGCGGCAGCGTCGCCCCGACCTCCGACGGCTGCGGCGCCTGCGACACCGGGTGCGACTCGGCCAAGGGCCGCAAGCACCACCGCAACGGCGGCGGGCTGTTCCACCGCGCCACCATCGGCGAGGGCTGCGCCAACCCGATCGGCTGCAGCAGCTGCGCCTCCGAGAAGACCTTCCTGTTCGGCGGCTGCAACCAGTTCTTCAGCCCCGGCAACAAGTGCGGCGGCGGGCTGGGCGGCGGGTGCGGCGGCAAGGGCGGCGGGTGCGGGCTGCTCGACCGGCTCCGCGGCAGCTGCGCCATCGCCCCGGTCGGCACCGGCGGGCTGAACTCGCCCCCGTGCACCTACACCAGCTACCTCAACCGGTAAGTCGGCCCAGGCAGCTGACGCCCGGCGGTCAACCGATCCGCCGGGCGTTTCGTTTTGGCGTTCGGGTGGCGGCCCGGGTAACATCCACGGGCAACTCACCCGTGGACTGCGCCCATGACTACCCCCCTCGGGCCGGACCCGTCCTCGCCGACCACCGCGGACCCGGTGTGCGGACAGGCCGTCGCCCCAGACTCGCCCGTCACCCACCTGCACAACTACACCACCTACCGCTTCTGCGGCGAGGCGTGCCGCAGGCGGTTCACGGCGGCCCCGGACGGCTACCTCACCGGGCCGCGGTCGCCCGCCCCGACAACCCCAGCCACGAACGGCGACGACCCGGAGCTGCGGTCCCTGAACCGCCGGCTGGCCGTCGGCATCGTTCTCGGCGTGGTGGTCGCGGCGCTGGCCATGACCGACGCCATCGCCCCGGACCGGCCGCTGGCGTCGATGGTCGGCGAGTGGCCGCTGCTGATCACCCAGGCGGTCCTGGCGACGGTGGTCGTCTTCTGGTGCGGCGGACCGCTGCTGGCCAAGGGCTGGCGGGCGCTGCGGACGTGGCGGCCGGACATGTTCACCCTCGTCGGCCTGGGGGTCGGGGCCGCGTACCTGTACAGCGTCGCCGCCCTGGCCTACCAGCTCTCCGGGGCGGCGCCGCTCTCCGGCGTCACTCGCGTCCAACCCAACCTCGCCCCGGGCGTGGCCGGGGGCGTGGCGGCGGGAGTCGAACTGCTCGCCCCGCGCGGCGACGGGACCATCCACCCGTTCTTCGAGACCGCCGCCGGGATCGTCGTCCTGGTGCTGATCGGCCAGGTGCTCGAACTCCGCGCCCGCCAGCGGACCGGGGAGGCCGTCCGCCGGCTCCTGCAACTGACGCCGCAGATCGCCCGGGTCGTCCTGCCCGACGGCCGGGAGGAGGACCTGCCGCTGGAGCTGGTCCGCCCGGGGGAACTCGTCCGGGTCCGGCCGCACGAGCGGGTGCCGGTGGACGGCATCGTCACGGAGGGGATGACCAACATCGACGAGTCGATGCTGACCGGCGAGCCGGTCCCGGTCGAGAAGGGGCCGGGGCTGACGGTGATGGCCGGCACGCAGAACGCCCTCGGCACCGTCACGGTCGAGGCGGTCCGGGTGCGCGATGACACGGTGCTGGCGCAGATCGCCCGGCTGGTCGGCCGCGCCCAGGAGACGCGCGTCCCGCTCCAGCGCACGGCCGACCGCATCGCCCGGTGGTTCGTGCCGCTGGTCATCCTGCTGGCGCTGCTCACGTTTGCCGGGTGGATGGCCGCGGGTATCGCCACGACGCACACGTCCTGGGCCGAGGTCCGGGCGAAGAACTGGTTCCACGCCGAGTCGTGGGCAAGCGTCGTCGAGAAGGGCTGGCTGACCTACGCGGTGATCTGTGCCGTCGCGGTGCTCATCATCGCCTGCCCGAGCGCCCTGGGCCTTGCGGCCCCGATGCCGGTGGTGGTCGGCGTCGGCCGGGCGGCTCGGGACGGGGTGCTCTTCCGCGAGGGGGTGGCCCTGGAGAAGCTCTCGGCGACGGACGCGGTGCTGATCGACAAGACCGGCACCCTGACCGAGGGCAAGCCGTGGATCGTGGCCGTCGAGAGCGTGGTCGGCGAGGATCCGAACCGCATCCTCGCGCTGGCGGCCGCGGTCGAGCGCGGCAGCGAGCACCCGATCGGGGCGGCGCTCGTCTGGGAGGCGGTCCGCCGCAACCTGCCGATCGAGGTGGCGACCGGCGTCGAGGCGCACCCGGGTAAAGGAGTGCGGGGCGAGGTGAATGGGACGCGGGTGGCCGTCGGGACGCTCAAGTTCCTCAAGGAGAGCGGCGTCCACCGGGAGGCGATGCTCAGCGAGGCCCACACACACCGGGTCGCCGGGCACGGGGTCGTGCTGATCGGCGCCGGCGACCGCTGCCTGGGGCTGGTCGCGTTCAGCGACCCGCTGCGGCCGACATCAAAAGACGCGGTGGCGAAGCTCAAGGGCGAGGGCGTCCGGGTGGTGATCGTCACCGGCGACAACCCGGACACGGCCAAGGCGGTGGCGAGGCGGCTGGACATCGACGAGGTGATCGCGGAGACGCTGCCGGCCGAGAAGTACGCGGTGGTCCTCAAGTTCAAGGGCGAGGGGCGGACGGTGGCGATGGCCGGCGATGGGATCAACGACGCCCCGGCCCTGGCGGCGGCGGACGTCGGCATCGCGCTGGGGACGGGGACCGGGGCGGCGATCTCCGCGGCCGGGGTGACGCTGGTCCGCCCCGACCTGCGGACGCTGACGACGGCCCGCGACCTGAGCCGCCGGACGGTGAAGGTGATCCGCCAGAACCTGGTGCTGGCGTTCGCGTACAACGTGCTGGCGATCCCGGTGGCGGCCGGGCTTTTGGTGCCGCTGGGCGGCGGGCTGATCAACCCGGTGTGGGCGGCCGCGGCGATGAGCCTCAGCTCGGTGTCGGTGGTGCTCAACTCGTTAAGGGTGAGCCGGGCGTAGCGAGGGAGTTTGAAGACAACCCCTCCCCCGGCCCCTCCCCGAAGCGGGGAGGGGAGAAAGACAGAGACCACCCTCTTGCTCCCCCTCCCCGTTTCGGGGAGGGGGTTGGGGGGAGGGGTTGACCGCCCCACCCGTGCTTCATTCGCGGCGGATGCCCGCCTCGCGCATCAACCGATCCGTCGCGGTGTACGCCTCGCGGACCCAGTCGGCGATCTTGTCCGGCTCCGGCGAGTACTCCAGTTCGATCGAAACCGCCCCATCGATCCCCAGGTCGCGGACCTCCCGCAGGTACGGCCCGAAGTCCACCACCCCCCGGCCCGGCGGCAGGTCGCCGTGCACCTTGCCGTCGCAGTCGGAGATGTGCACGTGGATCGCCTTCCCCTTGAGCTGCCGCAGCTCCTCGGGCTTCGCCCCCGCCAGCTGCAAGTGGCTGACGTCGATGTTCGCCCTCACCGCCGGGTGGCCCACGTCGTCGATGAACCGGACCATGCTCGGTACGTCGTTGAGCAGCGACAGCTTGAACGGCTCCAACTCCAGGGCGATCTGCAACCCCAGATGGTCGGCGGAGTCGCCCAGCGACTTCAGGTGTTTGACGCCGGTCTTCCACTGCTCGGCCGGCGGGATCACCTGCTTCTCCCAGATGTACTCGCCGAGCACGAGCAGGACGTTCCTCGCCCCCAACTCGTAGGCCAGGTCGAGGTACGCCAGGCACCGCCCGAGGTGGAACCGCTGCACCGACGGGTTGAAGTCGATCAGCCCGACGGCCACGCACGCGACGCTGACCACCGGCAGGCCGGCCTTCTCGCACTCGGTGCGGATCAACCGCCGCTCCTTCGCGTCGATGTCCAGCGGGTCGGCGAAGACGTCGATGGCGTCGAACCCGATCTCCTTGGTCATGCGGATGCCGTAGGCCGTCCCCTTCCCGGCCTGCGCCCACGCCGAGTTGATTAGTCCGAGTTTCATGACCCCTCCGGGGAAATCCCAAATCCCAAGCCCCAAATCCCAAACAAGAACCTAATCCTAAACCCGAAACCGGGGCGTGCGCTGGTAGATTTTGCCCCCGTGATGGTTAGGATTGGCATCGGGTTTGTCTGGTCTGCTTGGGATTTGGTGCTTGGGATTTGGGGTTTCCCCGCAGGAGGGTGCGATGTTCGACGCGGTCACCCTCTGGAAGTACGGCGGCGTCGTCGGGACGCTAATCCTGGCCGGGTTCGGGCTGCCGGTGCCGGAGGAGATCCCGATCGTCACCGCCGGGGCGATGGTCGGCAACGACGCCCGGGAGGTGGCCGACTACAACCGGCTGGACGACGCTTACGACGAGTTCGGCGAGCGGATCGACCCGGCCGGGGCGTTGGTCGGCGGCTCGGTCGCGTATCTCTGGCCGCCGCGGCCGGAGCAGCCGGCCCACCTGACCCGGTGGTGGATCATGCTGCCGGCGTGCATCGTCGCGGTCGTCCTCGGGGACTGTGTGCTGTACGGCTTCGGCCGAATCGGCGGCCGGCGGCTGCTCCAGGTCGGGTGGGTACAGCGCCGCGTCCTGCCGCCGGAGAAGCAGGTCCGCATTGAGGAGAACTTCACCAAGAACGGCATTCTGATCCTGCTCGGGGCACGGCTGACGCCCGGCATCCGCACGCCGGTGTTCGTCATGGCCGGGGTGCTCAAGATGCCGCTGTCGCGGTTCCTGCTGGCCGACGGGCTCTACGCCATCCCGGGGGTGAACCTGCTGTTCTGGCTGGCGTACTGGTTCACCGACCAGTTCCGGGCGGCGGTCGAGGCGGCCGAGCGGCACAAGCCGATGGTGGCGGTCGTCGTGCTGGCGGCGGTCGGCGGCGTGGTGCTGTACAAGGTGCTGGCCAACCGCAAGCTCTCGACCGGCGACGTGGAGGAGATCCCGCCCTACGTCAAGCCGGTCGGCAAGGTGGCCCAGGTGGTCGAGCAGGCGGTCGAGTTGGCGGTCCAGAAGACGGTGCAGACGATCCCAAAGGTGGTGGACCGAGTGACGCACCCGCTCGGCCACAAGTCCGCGACCCCGCCGGAGTCGGCGGCCGAGCCGTCGGCCAACGGGCCGCCGGCCGCGGCCGAGCCGTCCGCCCCCGCTGGCGAGTCGCACCCGACGCCGGGGTGAACCCCCGGGGCCCGTCAAATCGCGAACGGGATGTCCGCCGTGGCCCGGTAAGTGAACCCTTCCGGGGTCAGGACCCACCCGCCCGACCGCTGGCCGACCAGCCTCGCGGTCACCAGTTCCCGGATCGCCTCGGGGATCCGGGTCCCGGTCAGATACCCGGTCTGGAACTCCAGCCCCATCACGTGCGGCACCCCCCAGCCGCCCCACCGCCGGATCTCGCGGGCGATCTCGTCCGGCTTGCGCGGGGTCGTCAGATCGAGGCTCTTGAGCACGGCAAACTCGATCCGGTTGGCGACGTACCGCCACACCATCCGGGCGTTCCGCGAGTCCCGGAGGCTGTGCTCCCAGGCCGCCTGCACGTCCGCGGCGGGGTAGTGCAAGCCCATCTCCAGCAGCACGCAGGCCAGGCTGTCGCCCCCCCATTGCAACTGGAAGTTCGCCCACTGCACGGGCCGGCCGGCCGGGTCGTTGGCCGGCTTCTGAAAGTCGATCCGCAGACTCGGGTCATGCTTGTGTCTGACCAGCCCGCTCCGCGCGTGCGGGCTGGTCCAGACGATCCGGTCGTCGATCGACTTGTACTTCTTGATGAACTCCGGGATCAAGTCCTCTTGGGACCAGACCTTGATCTCCTGCGTGGGCGGCGCGGTCAACCGCCCGCCCTCCAGGTCGTACACACGCGGGGCGGTCGCCATGTTCGGCCCTCCTCGGGTACGGGTTGGCGTTCGCAAACAGTTCGGGTCGGCAGGAGCCTCGCCTCAGCGGCCCTTGGGCCCGACCGGCGGGGCGACCGACCCGTCCACGCGCAGCCGACGCAGGTAGTCGTGCCATTCTTTCTCGGCGGACCGCGCGTCCGTTCCGATCCACTTCTCGAACGCCGCGACCGGATCGCCGCCGGAGTTCACCGCGGCGAGGTACTCCTCGAACGCCCCGGTCCCGACCGCCTGCTTGTCGAAGGTGAGCCAGTACGTCAGGGCCCAGGAGGTCAGGTAGGCGCGGTCGGCGACCGACCGCTGGTCGGCGTGGACCGTCAGGAACGAGTCCTTGCCCGCCCGCAGCAGGTCCGCGAGAGGCACCAACCCGGCCGGCGACCCCATGCCGCGCAGCAGGTCTTGCGCCGCCTCCAGCCGCTTCGCGTCGGGCGGGCCGACGCGCAGCTCGGTCCCCTCGACCACCGCCCCCTCGAAGAGCTGCGCCAGCCCCTCGTTGAGCCACCGCGGCAACTCGCCGGTCCCCTGCCCCGCCCGCACGTCCGCGGCCGAGAGTGGCGGGTAGACGAACGTCGCCGTGTACGCGTGGAACGCCTCGTGGTACAGCAGCGCGAAGAGCCGGCGGGTGGCCTCGTCGAACTTCCGGCCGTTGGCGTGGTCGGCCAGGTAGACCCGCCGCCGCTCCCGCCGGACGATCTCCTCGAACCGCTCCAGGTCCGCCGCCCTCCCCTTGTAGAGTTGCCGGATGTCCGCCTCGTACCGGTCGAGCCTGGCCCACTCGGCGGCGTGCTTCTTCTGGGTGGCGGTCAGCTCCGCGCCGAGCCGGGCCAGGTCGGTGCCGCAGACGATGCGGTTGCGCCGGGGATCGTAGACGGCGGGGTTGAGCACGCGCCCGGCGGGGCCGCAGACCAGCGCCTCGTAGTCGGCCGGGCGGCCGGCGAGCAGGACGGTAGTCGGCCGACCGGCCGGCCGCCGGGGCGGCAGCACCCGGGCGAAGGCGGCGTAGATTTGCTCCAGCCGGACCGCGGCCCGGCGCGTCACCTCATCGGCCGCGCCGGAGACGAGGACGAACTGCTCCGACTCGTACCGCTGGGCCGCGCCCGGCCGGCCGAGCCAGTCCGTCGGGGTGAGGGCCAGCGCCTCCATCCGCTTCCGCGCCCCGGCGCCGGTCAAGTCGAGGCCGGCCAGCTTCGCCTTGAGGGCCGCCCGGTCGGCCGCGGCGAGCCGCCGGACCTTGGACATCTCGCGGGCGGCGATGAACGTGGTCAGCGTGACCGTCGGCCGGCCGGGCGGCCGGCGGATCACCTGGAACTCGATCCCGGCCGGCGACTCCTTGAGGATCATCCCCTGCATGCGGTAGCCGTTGGTCAGCGTCACCTCGTCGTACACCCACGCCGACTCCGCCCCCACCGGACCCTCTTGCGAAAGGCCCAATGACCAATGACCCACCAATGACCAGGTAATGACGAATACCGAAACCCGAATGACGAAGGACCACAGCCGGTTCGTCATTCGGGCGCCACCGGTCAACAATGGGTCATTCGTCATTGGTCATTCCCGGTCGGTTGCTAGGCTACTATTGTGCCCGATCCGCGTCGGAAGCGGGAGGCGCCTTTCCTGGGACCGCGGCCGTCTCGGCCGCTCTTGCTACCCGAGGCCAGGCGCTTCCGGCATACGCACCAAGTCTCATACCGGTGCAGCAAGAGCGGCCGGGACGGCCGCGGTCCCAGGGGGATCATGTCATGGCCGCCGGCGATCTGGTCCTGGCCGTCACCGGCGCCAGCGGCTCGGTGTACGCGGTGCGGCTGCTGGAGGTGCTGCTGCGCGCCGGCCGGACCGTCCACCTGACCGTTAGCCCCGCGGCGGCCGAGGTCTGCGAGCTGGAACTCGGGCGCCGGCTCGAACTGACGCGGTTCGACCCGGCCGCGCTCCTCGGCGAGCGGATCGCCGGACTCGACCTGTCGCGGTTGCACTACCACCACGTCCGCGACTTCTCCGCCGGAATCGCCAGCGGCTCGTTCCTGACCGCCGGCATGGTCGTCTGCCCGTGCAGCATGGGCACCGCCGCCGCCATCGCCCACGGCCTCTCGGATAACCTGATCCACCGGGCCGCCGATGTCCACCTCAAGGAGCGGCGGAAGCTGGTCCTCGTCCCGCGGGAGACGCCGCTGGGGCTGGTGCAGCTGCGCAACCTGACCGCGGCCGCGGAGGCAGGGGCGGTCGTCCTCCCGGCGGCGCCGGCGTTCTACACTCTTCCCAGGTCGGTGGCCGACATGGTAGACTTCGTGGTCGGCCGGGTCTGCGACCAACTCGCGGTCGAACACCAGCTGTTGAAACGATGGGGCGCGGACCGGCCGACGGGCGCCTGACCGCGGCAGTTTGTAGATGGGGATGAGAGCCTGTCGTCGGGGTAGAACGGAGGTTGTAACGACATCCTTTCCCCCCCGGAGCGACAGGCCATGACTACCGTACCGGTTTTCGTCGGACTCGACTACCACAGCAAGGCCATCCAGGTGTGCGTCCTCAGTGCCACCGGTCAGGTCCTCGGCAACAAGCCGCTGCCCAACACCGCCGCCGCGGTGGACGCCTTCGTGCGTCGATTCGGCCCCCGCATCACCGCCGCCATCGAGGCGTGCCCTGGTGCCGCTCACCTGGCCGACGAGTTGGCCGGCCGCTTCGGCTGGGACATTCGCCAGGGGCATCCCGGCTTCGTCGCCCGCATGCGGCAGTCGCCGGACAAGACCGACTGGGCCGACGCCCGGGTGCTGGCCGACCTGGTCCGCGTCGGC
>DASSAT010000255.1:0-6551 GCA_035699305.1 Fimbriiglobus sp.
GCAAGAGCGGCCGGGACGGCCGCGGTCCCAGGGTCAGAGTCGCGGTACCTCGAACAGGTTGAGGTTGCGGATGCGGACGATCGGCCGCACCGGGGTCGGGGCCTGCGGGGTCGGCGCCGGCAAGGTGACGACCGGCGCCGCCGGAATGGCCGTCGCCGGGGCGCTTCCGAGCGGTGGGACGGTGAAGCAGTACCCGGCCCGCGGCAAGTCCTCCTCACCCGGCTCGGTGCCCGGCGCGGTGTGCCGCCACGGGTCGCCGCCGCGGGTCATCAGGTCGTTCCCGACCGCGTACAGCGCCCGCTGAATCTCCGGGTCGAATGCGGTGCTCTTCTCCCCGGTGTACGCCTCCTCCGGGATGACCGCCATGTTGAACGACATCCCCGACACCGAACAGAGCGTGTGCAGGCGCCACACGTCGGCCCGGAACAGGGCGTACAGGCAGGCCGAGATGTTGCTGAGGATCGCGTCGATGGCCCCGGGCGGGCGGTCGAGGACCTCCTTGTGCAGCTTGCCGCCGCCGATCAGGTACAGGTTCGACCCGGCCAGCCACTTCGCCGACGGGTTCGCCGGGTCCGGCCGCGGCGCCTCCGGCCCGAACCGGACGAACGTCTGGATCACCCCGCCGCAATCGACGTGGTACTCGCGGACGCACTGGCCGTTGACCGCCACGTCGATGGGCACCGGCGGCGCCTGCCCGGAGATCGAGGCGGTCGCCACCAGGATGTCGAGGACCCGCGCCCGGGCGTCCGGCCGGCCGCTGGAGGCGATCGCCCCCAGGTCCCAGATCACCGGCCGACGGGTGAGCATGTTCATGGTGCCGACGAACAGCCGCCGGCCGGCGCAGTGCGCCGCCCGCATGTCCGCCAGGAACTCCTCGTCGAGCGTCTGCTCCAGCAGTCGCCGCAGTGGGTCGGTGGTGCCCAGCGCCCGGTCCCGGAGCAGGTGGACGATCACCGGCGAGTAGCGGTAGATGTCGCGCGTCCGCAGGGCGGTGAACAGTCGGGTCAGCAGCGGGTCGTACTTCGGGCCGGCGTAGACGATGGTGGCGATCAGTGCCCCGCTGCTGATGCCGGTCACAACGTCGAAGTCCGGCCGGTCGCCACGTTGCGTCCAGGCGGTGAGCAGCCCCGCCGCGAACGAGCCGAACTGCCCGCCGCCGGAGACGGCCAGCACGTTCAGACGCTTCTGGTTCGGCGGCACGGGGCTGTCGGCCGTCGCCGCGGCGAGCACGACCGCGGTGTCGCGTTCGACCGGCGCGTACGTGCCGGGCGGGGCGTTGGCGTCGAGGACCACCGGCGAGACGTAGTGCGGCGGCGGGTTGGTGTCGATCTGGGCGCGGGAGCACCCGGCCCCGGCGGCCAGCGCACAGAGGACGACGGCGACCGGACGCAGCAGCCGGGGGAGCGGCATCGGGGTGGTGCCTCGCGGGGGACGGCCGGGCGGCATGGGGGTGTATATCGGCAAACGCCGCACGCGCCTGTAGGCCGACGCATCCCCACCTCTCCCCGCTTACGGCAACTCCCCGCGGTCCGGCCGGCGCGGTAAGTTGGGCACATGCCGTCGTTTGCCAACCCGGAGTTCCTGCTGCTGGCCCCGCTGGCGGTGCTGGTTGCCTGGTGGTGGGCGCGGCGCCGCCGGCCGGCCCTGCGCTACTCCGACGTGCGCCTGCTCGCCGGGCTGCCGCGCGGCCGGGCGAGGTGGGCGAACTGGGGCGGCGCGGCGCTGCGGGGGCTGGCCGTCCTGGCGGCGGTGCTGGCCGCCGCCGGGCCGCGGACGCCGGACCTCCGCACCCGACTACCGGCCGAGGGGATCGCCATCGTGTTGGTCCTCGACGTGAGCGGCAGCATGGCGACCCCGGACTTCGCGCCGTCCCCCGGTGGCCCGCCGGTGAGCCGGCTCGACGCGGCGAAGCAGACGCTCCGGCTGTTCGTGGCCGGCGGCGACGTCCCGGACGGCACGCACTTCGACGGCCGGCCGCGCGACCAGATCGGGTTGGTGGCGTTCGCCGCGGTGCCCGAGACCGCCGTGCCACTGACGCTCAACCACTCGGTATTGCTGGCCGTCCTGGACACGCTGCAACCGAAGGCGGGCATCGACGCCGGCACCAACGTCGGCGACGCACTGGCCGAGGGGCTGCTCCGGCTGGACGCGGCCGGCCCACGGCGCAAGGTGATGGTCCTCTTGAGCGACGGCGAGCACAACGTCCTCAAGAGCGGCGCCGACGCCCCGCTCAAGCCGCGGCAGGCGGCGCAGCTGGCGGCGAACCTGGGGGTGCCGGTGTACGCGGTGGACTGCGGCGGCGAGCCGAGGCCGGACGCCATGCCGGACGAGGTGAAGCAGCGGGCCGACGGCCGGCGGGTGCTGGAGGCGGTGGCGGCGCTGACCGGCGGCCGGTCGTTCGCCGCGGACACCGCCGACGAGTTGCGGGCGGTGTACAAGGAGATCGACGCGCTGGAGCGGCAGCCGGCCGAGACGTTCCGCTACCGGCGCTATCACGAGTTCTACCCGTGGTGCGCCGTGGCGGCGGTCGGCCTGCTCGGGGCGGCGTACCTGCTGGACCGGACGTGGTGGCGGCGGGTGCCGGGGTAGGGCGCGCATCGCCGGGCCGCCCTGGATCGGGCGGCTCACTTTTGCAGGATTAACTTCCCCCGGCGCGTGATCCGCAGCCGGTAGCGCTCGCCGTTGTGCTCGATCCACACCTCGCGGCGTTCGCCGAAGATTTGCTCCGCCGGGATGACCACTGCGGGTTCCCCGGGCTGGGGGGCGTTCTGCGTGTCGTCGCTCTCCTGATCGTCAGTCATTGTGGCCCTCCTCGCGCCGAAATCGCACTAAACGAATTCGATTTTTTTCGCAAGTCGCTCCTTGTCGATCTGATGTGGCAATCTATTCTGAGCGGTGTCTTGTTGAGACTGAGATTATGTCTCAACAAGTCCGGCTGGCAAGGGGTCTTGTCCGCCGATTTGTCGAGCCTGCTCCGCCACCGTTCGGAACGCGGCCCCGCCGCTCACCCTCCGCTCGCAACGCGGCTCGCACCGATTCCCACCTGTTCCACCGGAGGGCTTCCCGTGCGGCGCATCCGTTCGAGTGGTTTGTCCTGGGACCGCGGCCGTCCCGGCCGCTCTTCCTTCATCAATCGGGGCGCCGGGGTGTCGCCCGAGGTCCCCAACCCGCTCAGCAAGTGCGGCCGGGACGGCCGCGGTCCCAGGAGGGGCTTCACGCTGATCGAGTTGCTGGTGGTGATCGCGATCATCGCGATCCTCATCGGCCTGCTGCTGCCCGCCGTGCAGAAGGTCCGCGAGGCCGCCGCGCGGGTCAAATGTCAGAACAACCTCAAGCAGTGGGGCCTGGCCCTGCACAACCACGAGTCGTCGCTCGGCTACTTCCCGGCGCTCGGCGAGTACCCGGTAAGCATCTGGAGCGCCCAGTCGCGGCTATTACCCTACGTCGAACAGGAGAACCTGCAGAAGTTGATTAACTTCTCCCTCTCGTATCACGACCAGACGCAGGTGGCACAGGTCCGGCTGCCGATCGGCATGTGCCCGAGCGAAGTCAACGACCGGGCGAAGGTCGAGGGCACGGAAACCCAGTACCCGATGAACTACGTCGTCAACGTCGGGACGTGGTTCGTGTACAACCCCGCGACGAGGGCGACCGGCGACGGGCCGTTCCAGGTCGGCCGGCGCGGGCGGATCGGCGACTACACCGACGGCACCAGCAACACGCTGGGCATGACCGAGGGGAAGACGTATCAGCGTTACCTGCGCGATTCCGGTAGCCCGTCCGGCGTGAACGCCCCGCCGCCGGCGACCCCGGCCGCTGTGACGGCCTACGGCGGCAGCCTCAAGGATAGCGGGCACACCGAGTGGGTGGACTTCAAGGCCTACCAGACCGGGTTCACCACCACGTTTCCGCCGAACACCAAGGTGCCATACGTATCCGGCGGGACGACCTACGACGTGGACTTCGTCTCCAGTCGCGCGGGCCATTCGACCACGCGGTTGACCTATGCCGCGGTGACGGCCCGGAGTTACCACACCAGCGGGGTGAACGTGCTGCTGATGGACGGGTCGGTGCGGTCCGTGTCGAACTCGATCCAACCGCTGACCTGGCGGGCGCTGGGCACCCCCAACGGCGGCGAGGTCGTGCCAGGGGATTACTGAGCTATGAAGGCATTCACCACAAAGGCACGAAGGTCACACAAAGGAACACAAAGGAAGACAGGGCCGGTCTTCTTCTTTGTGTCCCTTTGTGTGACCTTCGTGCCTTTGTGGTGAATGCCTTCCTCGCAGCCTGCACACAGTTAGGAGGCCCGCGTCGAGGCCGACGGCGAGGTGTTGCTGTTCGACGGGTAGCGCGTCACCGTCCGCTGAACGGCTGGCGGCGGGCGTTCGGCGCGGCCAGCTTGCGGTCGATCCGGTCGAGCAGGTCCGGCACGTCGGCGACGGAGTGGACGACCGCGTGCGCCCCCGCGGCGAACAGCCGGGCCTTCACCGCCCCCCGCGCCTGGATCCGCTCGCTCCCGTTGAGCCGGGAGAACTCGGCGTGCGTCAGCCCCATCTCGTTGCCGGTGTCGGTGACGCCCACGCTCCAAACGCCGGCGTTGCACCCCTCCTTGATGTCGGCGATCGTGTTGCCGACCTTGACCACCGCGGCCGGCGGGTAGGCGTCCAGCGCCTCCATCGCCCGTAGGACCATCCACGGCGCCGGCCGGCCGGTCGGGACCTCGTCGGCACAGATGGTGAAATCCGGCTCGAACTGCTGCGACCGGAGGGCCGCGTAACACGCCTCGGCCGCCTCCCGGAAGTACCCGGTCGTCGTCGCCACCTTCACCCCGCGCCGCCGCAGCTTGGCCAGGCACTTCTGGGCGCCGGGGACGAGCAGCCCGAACCGCCTCGCCGCCTCCACCTGGAGCGGGACGGCCACCCGGATCAGCCCCTCAACGTCATCCTCGGTCCAGGGCCGGCCGACCGCTGCCTGCCACTTCTGATCCACCGCACGCGTCTGGAGCATCGCCCGGATGTGGTCCTTCAGGTGCAAGCCCATCGGCCCGCGGGCCTCCTCGGGGGTGACGGCCACGCCCCGCCCGGCGAACGCCGCCACGAACGCGCCAACCGGCGCCTGGCAGCCGTAGTCGATCGTCGTGCCGGCCAGGTCGAACACCACCAACCGGACGGTGGTCGGCTCGGGCATGATTCACCCCCAGTCGGGTCGCGAAGAGGGGAACGGTTTGCTGATCCGCAGGTTGTCCGGGCTGTTGGATCAATGGGTGCGCACTCCGCAAGGGGCCGTCGGTCACTCCTTCCGCAGCGCGAACGAGTCGAACAGCCGGCCCTCGTGGTCGAACGCCTTGCACTCCAGCGTCCCGCCGTGGACGACGAACTGGCAGAAGTGGTAGTCCACCCGCCCCTGGTTACGGAAGAACGCCGGCACCGGGTCGAAGTCCTCCAGCTGGCCGCCGCCGCCGCCGGTCGTCAGGTAGACGACACCGTTCTTCTGGTCCACCTTGCCGCCGCGGACCGGCCACGTCCGCTCGTACAGGTGGATGTGGCCGTTGAGCGCCACGTCCACGTGATGCTTCTCGTAGAGCGCGATCAGTGGCCGGGCCTTCGCGTCGCTGAGTTTCGAGTGGCCCTTGTAGGTGTCGCCGTAGTCGTTGGAGTCCGACGTGTAGCACGGGTGGTGGTGGTAGCAGAACTTCCACCGCGCGTCCGACGCCGCCAGCGCCTTGTCCAGCCACTCGTACTGCTCGTCGCCGGGCTTGGGCGACTTGTTGGTGTCGAGCACGAAGAACTCGGCGTTGCCGTACCGGAACGAGTAGTAGTACTCCGGCTTCGGCAGCGCGAAGTACTTGTAGTAGTTGGCGTGGTTCCGCTCGTGATTGCCGATGCACGGGTAGACCGGCACCCGGGCGAACAGGTCGCGGCAGGGGCCGAACAGTTCGTGGACCCACTCCTTCTTGTCGGGGCCGTTGTCCACCACGTCGCCCATGTGCAGCACGAAGTTCGGCCGGCGGTCCCACATCAGCCTGGCGATCTTGCCCGTCACTTTCGGGTTCTTCTGGGTGTCGCCAACCACGGTGAAGCTGAACGCGTCGGCCGGGCCGACCGCGGTGGCGAACGTCAGGTACTTGCTCTCGACCTTCTTGCCGCCGGCGGTACAGACGACGCGGTAGAAGTACTTGGCGTTCGGCTGCAAACCATCGAGTGTCACCTCGTGGAGGGTGGCGGGCTGCTGCACCTCGACCGTCCGCTCCGGTGGGAACGCGGGACCGTACTCGACGACGCAGGTTGTCGGCGCGTCCGTCTCGCACATCACGACGATCGACGTGCGGGTGGCGAACTGGAGGTACGGCTCCAGGACGAACGCCGGCCCGCCGCCAGCCGGGGCCGCGGGCGGGTCGGCGGCGGCCGGCCCTGTGTTGCGCGAGACCGCAACCGCGGCAAAGGCGGCGGCGCAGACGGCCGCGGCGACGAGCTTGCGGACGGGCGTGCCCGGCATGGCGCACCTCGGGTCAGGGTGACGACGCCCTGAGTGTATGACAAGAAGAACTG
>DASSAT010000256.1:0-3198 GCA_035699305.1 Fimbriiglobus sp.
CCGGGCCAGCACGCCAGCTTCCTCGGCAAGACGCACAACCCGCTCTTCGTCGGCGACGACCCGAACAAGCCCGACTTCCGCCTCCCCGAACTGAGCCTGCCCGAAGGCGTCAACCCGGACCGACTCGCCAGCCGCACCGACATCCTCAAGCTGATCGATGAGCAGGCGGGGCTGCTCGAACAGTCGGCCGTCGCCCGCGGTGTGGACGAGTCGTACCAGAAGGCCGTGGCGATGCTCACCTCGCCGCGGTTCAAGGAGGCGTTCGATCTGTCGCGGGAGAAGCCGGCGGTCCGCGACCGCTACGGCCGCACCACTTACGGCCAGTCGTGCCTGCTCGCCCGGCGGTTGGTCGAGGCAGGGGCGAAGTTCGTCAACGTCTACTTCGCCCGGTCGATCGGCGGCAAGGGCAACGGCTGGGACTACCACGGCTTCCGCGGCGAGGACCCGGTCGAGCGGCTCAACGAACTGCTGCCGATCACCGACCAGACCTTGCCGGCGCTGGTGCTGGACCTGCACGAGCGCGGGCTGCTCGACTCGACGCTCGTGGTGTGGGTCGGCGAGTTCGGCCGCACGCCGCGGATCAGCTCCAACGGCGGCCGCGACCACTGGCCGCAGTGCTACTGCGCGGTGCTGGCCGGCGGCGGCGCCAAGGGCGGGTTCGTCTACGGGGCCAGTGACAAGCTCGGCGCCTATCCGACGCTCGGCCGGGCCGCGCCGGAAGACCTGGCGGCGACGATGTTCGACGCGCTGGGATTGGACCCCGAGACCGAAATCCGCGACTCGCTCAACCGCCCGCTGCCGATCAGCCGCGGTACGCCGCTGCGGGAACTGTTCGCCTAGACCGCCCGGTCCTCCGGCAGGACCCACGCCGACGGGTGTTGCTCGAACCCGAGCTGCGGATAGTACCCCACCGCGGCCGGGGCCGAGAGCAGCACGACCTTGCACCGCGTCCCCAGCGCCGCCCGTGTGTGGCGGATCAATTCCCGGCCGATCCCTCGCTTCTGGTGCGACTCGCGCACGGCCAGGTCCGACAGATAGCAGACGTATCCGAAGTCGGTCAGCGATCGGCTGATCCCGACGAGCAACTCGTCGTCCCAGGCGGTGACGATGAGGTTGGCGTGCCGGAGCATGTCGGCCATGACCGCGCGGTCGCCGACCGGCCGGCGGGCGCCGAGCGTGGAGGCGACGTACAGCTCGATGACCCGATCCAGGTCCAGGTCGTTGCCGGTGCGATAGGTGATGACGCTCATCGGTTAACGGATGCGTTCTTTCCTGGGACCGCGGCCGTCCCGGCCGCTCTTGCTACGCGAGGCGGGGACATTGCGGCGCCGTTGAAGGCCCCCGACTCGCTCAGCACGAGCGGCCGGGACGGCCGCGGTCCCAGGGGACGGCTCATCGGTTGATGGACGCGTTCTCGGCGGCGCCGGGTTCGCGCTTCCCCTTCGCCCACGCGACCAGCGACGCGGCCAGCCCGCGCGTCGCCTCCAGCCGCCGGCCCGGCCACGCCAGCGCCCGCAGATACCACCCGGCCGCGGTCAGCGGTTCCGAGTTCCGCAGCGTGTACCCCAGCGCCCGGTACGTCGAGGCGTACCCCTCGCCGATCACGCCGCGCGGCAACTCGTCGCCCAGTCCGCGGCGATAGACCGCCCGGGTCATGATCGCGTCGGCCGTCGCCACCCGGTCGGCGAGCCGCCGCGACAGGTTGCCGTGCCCGGTCCGGTACAGCACCAACTCCTCGTCAACGTAGTCGAACTCGGTGTGCCGGGCGGCCCGCAGCCACAGATCGTAGTCGATGGACAGGTCCCACTCCGGGTCGAACCCGCCGACATGATCGAAGATGTGTCGTCGCACGACCACCGACGAGAAGCAGACGAAGTTCCGCAGGAAGATCGCCGGCAATACCCGCCCGCGCGGGGCCGGTGGATCGTTCCCCGGCAACGGGTTGCCGGCCTCGTCGATCAGCGACCGCCGGCAGAAGCAGACGCCGACCTCCGGCTTGCCGCGCAAGAGTGCGAGCTGCTTTTCCAGCTTGGTCGGTTTCCAGGCGTCGTCGGCGTCGAGGTAGGCGATGAACTCGCCGCGGGCGAGGCCGACCCCGAGGTTCTTCGCCCGCGGCTGGCCGAGCCGGTCTGAGCGGAAGTAGCGCACCCGTGGGTCGGCGAGGTACGGCTTGACCGCCTGCGGCGTGTGGTCGGTGGAGCCGTCGTCGATGACGACGAGTTCCCAGTCGGTGAAGGTCTGCGCGCAGACGGAGTCCACCGCGGCCGGCAGGAACCGGGCGTAGTTCTTGGCGGCCATCACGACGGAGACGGTGGCGGGACGAAACCCCTCCCCAACCCCTCCCCGAAGCGGAGAGGGGCTTTGCCTTTCTCCCCCTTCCCTCTTAGGGAAGGGGGCCGGGGGGTTAGGTTGATCGCTCACGCCGTCAGCGCCTTCAGGTGTTCCTCGGCCACCTTCGAGATGCAGAACCGGTACTTGCCGCCCGGCTCCTGCGGGATCAGGTCCACCAGTTCGACCACATACCGCATCGCCGACCCGAACGTCTCCTTCACCAGCGCCGCGATCTGCCGGCGGCTCGCGTCGCCGAACGTCTCGTCGGCCACCATGCGGATGCGCAGGAACGTCACCGCCTCCTGCACGATCTGCACCTGCGCCGTGCCGGTGATGTGCAGGGCGAAGTTCTCCGTCAGCGAGATGCCTGAGATCAGCCCGCCGGCCGGCGTCACGACATAGTCCGCGTCCCGGCCCTCGACCTTCTCCAGGAGCGGCAAGCCCCGGCCGCAGTCACACACTCGGTCGGTCGCCGTCACCACGTCACCGATCCGGTAGCGAATCAACGGCATCGCCGGGTTCGACAGGTCCGTGACCAGCAGCTTGCCGTCCGGTTCCACCTCGGTGAACACGGACTCCGCGGCGACGTGCAGCCCGCGGTGCCTCTCGCACTCGCAAGCGATCAAGCTCACCTCCTCGCAGCCGTAACGGTTGGTTGCCGGCACGCCGAAAACCTCTTCGATGACAGTGCGTTGCCAGTCGTGGAGCGGCATCGCAGTCGAGAGAATGCCGTCGGGGCGAACGTCATCGACGCCGGCCTTCTTCAACTGGCAGGCAAGCAGGTACAGCGAGTGGGCGTGGCCGAACAAGAGTCCCGGTCGGTGTCGGCGGACGGTCGCGGTGAACTCGCGGATGCGCGCGGCGGTC
>DASSAT010000257.1:0-15090 GCA_035699305.1 Fimbriiglobus sp.
GGGGGGCGTCAGCCCCCTGTTGGTTCGCTTCAACAGGGGGCTGACGCCCCCCGCTCGCCGGAGTTGGCCGAGCAGTTCCAAATCCTCGACGAGGAGCTAACCCGACTGCCGGACCGTTTGCGCGGCCCGGTGGTGGTCTGCCTGTTGCAAGGGCGGACGCAGGAGCAGGCCGTCGCCGAACTCGGCGGCAGCGTCCGCACCATCCGCCGACGACTGGAGGAGGCGAAGCAACTCCTCCGACTGCGGCTGGAACGGCGCGGAGTGGTCCCAGCAGTGGCAGCCGGGCTGGCGACCGGCGTCGGCGAGGCGACGGCAACGGTCCCGGCCGACCTGCCGGGGCGAACAGTAGCAACAGTGTTCGATTTCCTGGCCGGCGGGGCGGCGGTGTCCGCGCCCGTGGCCTTCATCGCGAAGGGAGTGGCGATGGGCACGCTCGCACGCAAGGTGAAAGTGATGATGGTGACCGCGGCCGTCGGGCTGACGGCGCTGGGCGTCGGGGTAGCGAACGGCCCACCTGATCCCTCGCGGCCCGAGGCACCCCGCGCCTCACGGCCCGTAGGCAGGGCCAAGCAGTCGGACGTAGCACCGTTGAACACCGCGTCCGACGGAGGTATCACTGTGACCGGTCCCAACCCGGTGGTCGTTCGGGCCGTCGCTAACGAAGCCGCCTACCTCCGGCGGGCACTCGCCGTGAAGTGGCTCGGCATGCCGCTTCCAAGCGACCACCGCCAGACTATCACCATCAGCTTCGGCGGCCCCGATCACGGGAACGACGCCAAGGTGCCATTCTTAGAAGGGAAGCCCGGTTACTCCACACTGGCGATCGACTATCGGGGCCTGGAGGGTTTCCTGGAGAAGGACCTGCCGAAAATGATGACCCACTACGTGCTGGCCGAACACTTCAACAAACCGATCCCGCGATGGGCGGCGGACGGGATGGCGATTCAGGAGATGCCGGAACGGGAACAAGCAGTCTACGACAGCCACTGCCGCGAGATCTTGTCGGCAGGCCAGGCAGTCCCATTGACGACCCTCTTCCCACTCAAGATGTACAAACAGGGGGTTTCGATCGAGACCCAGGGGCACTCGGTGATCCGGTTCCTGGTGGCAACGAATGGCCACCAAGCCGTCATCGAGTTCATCGAGCGGGGGATGCGGGACGAGTGGGACAAGCCGGCCAAGGGCGTCTACGGATTTGACGACGTGAACGCTCTACAGAAGGCTTGGATCGAGTGGATGAAAACCCAGCCGCCGATGCACCCGAACTGGTTCAAGGTCCGACCGAAGGAGCCGCTGCCTCGCATCCCACCGGTAACACTAGCCCGCATCCCACCGGTGACACTATCCGGCGGGCAGCCGGTCCGGGCCGGGACGATCGTCATCGAAGGAAATGCGACCGTAGCCCAGAAGGTGATCCTGGACCAACTCGGACTGGTCCCCGGGAAGGCACTCGATTACCTGCAGCTCAAGAAGGGCCGAGACAACCTGATCCGGCTCGGCGTCTTCGACCCCGACACACCACCCGCCATCGACGTGATGCCGCGACAGGACGGCAGCGCGTTCATAGATATTCGCGTGCGCGTGAAGGAGCTTCAAAAAGACAAGTAGGTCGGGCCGAATCGTCAAGGCCCGACCTCTGCGCTCGGCTGTCGCCTCGCGGCTAACCGCGGCGGCGCTTGCCGTCGCGGCCCGGCTTCGGCGGCCGCTTCTTCTCGCGCGGCGGTTGCTCCTCCGTCGCCAGCCGGAAGTCGAGCATCCGCCGCTGCACGTCCACCCGGGCCACCTCCACCCGGACGCGGTCGCCGAGCCGGTAGCGCTTCTTGCGCCGCCGGCCGAAGAGCGCCAGGTGCTCGTCGTCGAACTCGTAGTAGTCGTCCGTCAGCGACGAGATGTGCACCAGCCCCTCGGCCGGGAACCGTTCCGCCTGCGCGAAGAAGCCGTAGTCCGCGACGCCGGTTATCACCGCGTCTAACTTCTCGCCCAGGCGGGTGCTGAGGTATTGCAGGATCTTCAACTTCACCAGCTCGCGCTCGGCCGTCTCGGCGCGCTTTTCCATCTTCGTGCAGTGTTCGCCCAGTGCCACCAACTCGCTCACGTCCGCGGACGCCTTACCGGTCTTCACCCACTTATCGAAGAGACGGTGAACCTGTAAATCCGGGTATCTTCGGATCGGGCTGGTGAAGTGGCAGTAGTCGGCGCTCGCCAGGGCGTAGTGCTGGTCCTGGATCGGCGAGTAGGCCGCCTTCTTGAGGCTGCGCAACAGCGAGTAGTGGATGGCCGCCCGCTCCGGCTTGTCGGCGGACTCGTGCAGGATGCGCTGCAACTCGAAGCGATCCTGGTGCCGCTTCATCGGGTAGCCGAGCAGTTCGGCGAACCCGGCGAACGCTTCGAGCTTCTCCTCGTTCGGCGCCGGGTGGACCCGCCGCAGGAACGGCACCTCAAGACGGCTGAAGTGCTCGGCGACCGCCTCGTTGGCCGCGAGCATGAACTCCTCGATGACTTGATGGCTCAGGTTATGCTCGGCGAAGTGCGCGCCGGTGACTTTGCCGTTGGCGTCATACTCCAGCACCGGCTCCGGCATGGACAGTTCCAGGGCGCCGCGCTTGAGCCGCTTCTTGCGCAGGAGCAGCGCCAGGTCGCGCATGCTCTTCAGCAGGGCGAGGACGTCGGGCTGCAAGCCCGGGGACGGCCGTCCCCGGGCTTGTAGGTCGTCGAAGATCGCCTGCACCTCCTCGTAGGTGAACCGCCGCCTCACCCGGATCGCGCCGTTGAAGAACTGGACGTGCCCCTTTTGCAGGCTCGGGGTGAACTCCATCCGCACCGTCTTGACGTAGCGCAGCTTCCCCTGCTGAAGGCTCGCCAGGCCGTTGGAGATCACCTCCGGGAACATCGGGATGACCTTCTGCGGCAAATAGACACTGGTGGCGCGCTTGCGGGCCTCGGCGTCCAGCGGCCCGCCGGCTTTGCAGAAGTGGGCCACGTCCGCGATGTGGACGGTCAAGACCCAGTGCTTCGACTTCGGGTCGATGGTCACACTCACCGCGTCGTCGAAGTCCCGCGCGTCGGCCGGGTCGATGGTGATGACCGTGTCCTGCGTGAAGTCCTCGCGGCCGTCCAGGTCGTCCTCGCGGAACAGCTCGGCTTGCGTCCGGGCCTCCTCCAGCGCCGCCTTCGGGAACGCCTCCGGCAAGCCGAACCCCTTGATGATCGAGAGCGTGTCCACCCCCGGCTTGCCGAGCGGTCCCAGCACCTCGGTGATGACCCCCTCGCCGCGCTCGTCGGCGGTCGGGAACCGCAGCATGTCCACGACGACCTTGTCCTGCGGCCTGGCCCCCTTGGCGCCGGGGTCGCCGACCCAGACGGAGTGCGCGAACACGGTGCCGTCCACTCGAACGTGGCCCTGGCCGTCGCGCTCGAAGTAGGTGCCGACGAACATGCGCGTCGCCCGCTCCAGCACCCGAACGATGTCGCCGCTGGCGCCGCCGGTCTTCGTCGCCCGGCGGGTGATGCGGACCATCACCTCGTCGCCGGTGGCGGCGTCCTGCTCGCGGCCCTCGCGGACGCGGACCTCGGGGCCGGTCTCGCCGCTGACCGTGTGCGGGCGCACGTACCCGACCCCGGAGCCGGTCCGGCGGTAGACGCCGACGACGGTGCCATAAGGATCGACGGCCCGCAGGGTGTGGTCGCGGCCGACCTCGATGCGCGCGTCGCGGACGAGAGAGCGCAGGGTCTTGCGGAACTCGGGGTACTGCTCGTCCGGGATGCCCATCCGCCGGGCCAGCACCTTCGGCTTGACCGGCGTATAGCTCGGCCGGGCCAGGGCGTGTAGGATGCGAGTGGTGAGGTCGGACATGGGTATCCAAGCCCACGGACGGCCGTCCGTGGGCTTGAGGGGGTTAATCGTAGGATTCCATCACCGGCGAGTACAACTCGCCGTTGGCGCCACCCTTGTAGAAGCGGCGTTGCAGTGTCGGGTTGTACGGCGTCCAGGCGTTCGTGTTGTTGCGGTCCTCCTTGATGTCCCGGATCGCCATGTGCATCCGGGTGTCCATCAGGTCGATGGCGTGCAGCAACATCGCCTCCGGCGTCATCGGCACCCGCGGGCTGCCGTGCTCCAGCGTGCCGTGGTGGCTCAGGACCAGGTGCTTCAGCCGCACCAAGAGTTCGCGCGGCAGCGGTTCGCCGATCAACTCGGGCACCTTCGCCGCCTTCTCGGTCAGCATCTCCAGCCCGATGGCGATGTGGCCGACCAGTTGCCCCTCGTCGGAGTAGCCGAACGCCCGGCCGTAGGTCAGCTCGCGGACCTTGCCGGCGTCGTGCAGGAACGCGCCCATGAGGAGCTGGTCGCGGTCCACCCCGGGGTAGAACGACACCAGCCGGTCGGCGATGTCCATCATGGTGACGGTGTGCTCCAGCAGGCCGCCGACGTAGGCGTGGTGGAGCTTCACCCCGGCCGGGCAACTGCTCAGCCCCTGGACGAACTCGTCGTCCATCAGGAAGCACTCGGCCAGCGCCCGCAGGTGCGGATTGCCCAGCCGCAAGAGATAACCGCGGAGCTTCTCCAGCAACTTGGGAACGTCGTGCTCGGTGTGCGGCAGGAAGTCCGCGACCTCGACCTTCTCCGCCTCGACCCGTTCCAGGTACGTCAGGATGACTTGCAACGAGCCTTCAAAGAGTTGGACCTTGCCCTCGGCGCGGACGAAGTCGCCGTCGTTGAAGCTGCGGAAGACATGGTCGCCGACGTTCCACTGCCGCGCCGAGATGCCGCCGGTGCGGTCGCGGAGCATGAGCTGGACGTACTGGTTGCCCTTCCGGTTGACCCGGAGTTGCTTGTCGCTGGCGAGAAACACCTCGTCGATCGGGTCGCCGTCCCGCAACTGCTCCACGTATCGCCGGGTCATACTGGTCGCTTTCAAAATCGAAGAGGAACGAACCACAGAGTCACAGAGGACACAGAGGGAAGAGACACAGAGACAGGCAAAAAGATAAAGTTTGAAGACGGAAGAGGGGTGCCAGGCTTTCTGTCTTCTACCCTGTTTTCCCCTCGGTGTCTCTTCCCTCTGTGTCCTCTGTGACTCTGTGGTTCGTTTTCAGGCCATCCGCCGCGTGAGTTCCGCGTCCACCGCGTCCAGGTACTCGTCCGTCGTCAGGTACGGCGTCTTGTCGCCGATCAGGATCGCCAGGTCCTTGGTCATCTTCCCGGCCTCGACCAGTTCGACGCACACCTTCTCCAGCGTCTCCGCGAAGCGGACCACGTCCGGGGTGTTGTCCATCTTGCCGCGGTAGATCAGCCCGCGCGTCCAGGCGTAGATGGAGGCGACCGGGTTGGTGCTGGTCGGGTTGCCCTGCTGGTGCATCCGGTAATGACGGGTGACGGTGCCGTGGGCGGCCTCGGCCTCCACCGTCTTGCCGTCCGGCGACATGAGCACGCTGGTCATCAGCCCCAGCGAGCCGTACCCTTGCGCGACAGTGTCGGACTGCACGTCGCCGTCGTAGTTCTTGCACGCCCACAGGTAGCCGCCGGCCCATTTGAGGTTCGCTGCCACCATGTCGTCGATCAACCGGTGCTCGTAGGTCAACTTCTTGGCGTCGAACTTTGCCTTGAACTCCGCGTCGAAGACCTCTTGAAACAGGTTCTTGAACCGGCCGTCGTACACCTTGAGGATGGTGTTCTTGGTCGAGAGGTACACCGGGTAGTCGCGGCCGAGCGCGTAGTTGAAGCAGGCGCGGGCGAACCCGCGGATGGACTCGTCCAGGTTGAACATCGCCATCGTCACGCCGCCGCCGGGGGCCTTGATGACTTCCTTCTCGATCGGCGGGCCGCCGTCGGCCGGAGTGTACGTCAGCTTCACCGCGCCGGGGCCGGGGAAGAGGATTTCGCTCGCCTTGTACTGGTCGCCGAACCCGTGGCGGGCCACGACCACCGGCTTGCTCCAGTGCTGGACGAGCCGTGGCACGTTCGAGCAGACGATCGGCTCGCGGAAGATCGTCCCGTTGAGGATGTTTCGGATGGTGCCGTTGGGCGACGGGTACATCCGCTTGAGGCCGAACTCCTTGACCCGCGCCTCGTCCGGGGTGATAGTGGCGCACTTGACGGCCACGCCGTACTTCTTGGTGGCCTCGGCGGCGTCGAGTGTGATTTTGTCGTCGGTCGCGTCGCGGCGTTCGATGCCGAGGTCGAAGGACTTGAGGTCGATGGCGAGGTGCGGCAGGATCAGCTTGTCGCGGATCTTCTGCCAGATGATGCGGGTCATCTCGTCGCCGTCCATCTCGACGACGGGGTTTTTGACGGTGATCCTGGGCATGGCGGCTCCGCAACGGGGTTCAGCGGGTAAGCCTACCGCCGCCCCCGCCGACGGCCAGAGGGGAGTGGAAGGTCGTAGGCATTCACCACAAAGGCACAAAGGTCACACAAAGAAAACACAAAGACGAAGAGGAGTATGCCTTGCCTTCCTTCGTGTTCCTCTGTGTGACCTTTGTGCCTTTGTGGTGAATGTCTTCCGACTTCGGGTGTGGTCGCGAGATAATCTGGGATCGCTCAGCCGATCCTCCGCTTGAGCCGGAGGCCGATCAGACACTACAATTGAACTCCCGAACGCTTCCGACTCAGGCTCGCATCATGGCCGCCATCGAAGCCCGCTGTCCGCACTGCCAGGCCCGGTTTCTGGTGCCCGCCGAGCAGGCCGGCAAACCGGCGAAGTGTGGCCGCTGCCGCAAGCCGTTCACCCCCACGGCCGCGCCGCCACCAGCACCCGCCTCGGCGCCCGTGCGGGCCGCGGCCGCCGTCGCGCCCGCCCCGAAGCCGGTGCCGGCCCGCGTCGCCCGCGACGAGGACGACGAGGACGATCGCCCGCGCCGCCGACCCCGCAAGCCGGCGAAGAAACCCGCCGGCGTCCATCCCGGGCTGCTGGTCGGCGGAGGCGCGGCCGCAGTCGTGCTGTTGGCCGGGTTCATCGCCCTGGTCGTGTACCTCGCGTCGCCGGCCGACCCCGAGCCGGCGCCCATCAAGCCCCCGGTCGGCCCGGCGCTCGCCTCCGCCAGGCCGTCCACCCCGCCGGTGCCCGAGCCGACGCCGATGCCGGTCGTCTCGACGACCTCGGCCGGCGGGGCCGACGCGCCCGCCGACGCCATCCGCCGGGTGAAGGCGTCCACCGTCTACATCCGCGTCCACTCGGACAGCGGGCTGTCATCGGGCAGCGGGTTCTTCGCCGGCCAGGAGGGGTACGTCGTCACCAACTCGCACGTCGTCGGCTTCGAGCCGGGCCAGGTGGAGCTGCCGCGACGGGTGCAGGTGGTGGTGGACAGTGGCGAGCCGACCATGCGGACGTTCGACCAGCCGAAGGTCCGGCTGGTCGCGCTGGACGTGGAGAACGACCTGGCGCTGTTGTGGGTGGACGGCCGGGGCGAGAGCAGACCGCTGCCGAAGCCGCTGTCGTTCGGCCGGTCGGCCGCCCTGGTCGAGACGCAGGACGTGTTCATCTTCGGCTACCCGCTCGGGGAGAACCTGGGGCTGAACATCTCGGTGAACAAGTCCACCGTGTCGAGCCTACGCAAGGACGCGAGGGGGGCGATCGACGTGGTGCAGGTGGCCGGCGGGATGCACCCCGGCAACTCCGGCGGGCCGGTGGCGGACAAGTCCGGGGCGGTGATCGGGGTGAGCGTGGCCGGCATCCTCGGCACGCAGATCAACTTCGCCATCCCGGCGGAGATCACGGCCAAGTTCGTCCGCGAGCAGATCGCCTCCGGCGGCAACCTGAAGGATGGTCGATTCCCGACCGCCCGGCCGCGCCGCCGGCGCTAGGTGGTCCATAGTCAGAGGTCAGAAGTCAGAGGTCAGAGGTCAGTCGTCCTCTGTTCGTGGCTAAGATGTAATCCACTGACTTCTGACTTCTGACTTCTGACTTCTGACCACCGATGTCCGAACCCCAACGCCCCTGTCCCCAGTGCGGGAGCGCGATACTCCCGATGACCGCCGTCCGGTGCCCGCAGTGCGGGGCCGACGTGCCGCCTGCCATCGAGTCGTGGTTCGACGGCTCCGACCGGCCGGCGTGGGAGCCGCCGCCTCTGCCCGAGCCGACACCTCAAGAACTGATAATCCTCGACGAGTCCGCGGAGGCGGCGCCTGCGGAGGTGCCGGTGGTCCACCCGGCGCGAGTCGAGCCGCCGCCGGAGGCCCGGCCGCTGCCCCTGTCGCGGCCCTCCGAGTATCCCTGGCCAACCCGGCCGCCGGTCCGCAACGAAGAACCGGCCGAGAAGCCCCGGCCACGGATCGCGCTGGCAATGACGGCGCTCTTGCTCCTGATCCTGGCGACGTGTGCCGGGGCGTTCGTGTTCGTGTACGCCATCTGGGCCGGGTTCAAGCGGATGGCCCCGAAGCGAACCGAGGTGCCGGCGGACGTGCGGCCGGTCCCAATGTTCAGGGGAGGGCCGGCGACACGCTGACCGGGGTCACAGCGATGGCGAACTGGGACGCGGAGTTGTACCTACGGTTCGGCCGCGAGCGGACACAGGCGGCGATCGACCTGGCCGCGCGGGTCGAGGTGGCGGCGCCTTCGCGGGTCGTGGACCTCGGCTGCGGGCCGGGCAACAGCACGGCGGTCCTCCGGGCGCGCTGGCCGACAGCAGATGTCGTCGGAGTGGACAGCTCCCCGGAGATGATCGCGGCGGCGAAGGTGTCCGACCCCGCCGGCCGGTGGGTGCTCGGCGACTTGGCGACGTGGGCCGACGGCCGGCCGTTCGACGTGGTGTATTCGAACGCCGCGCTGCAATGGGTGCCGGACCACGCGGCGGTCTTCCCGCGGCTGTTCGGCCTGGTGGCCCCGGGCGGGGCGCTGGCGGTGCAGATTCCGGCGCACTTCGAGTCGCCGCTGCACAGGCTGATCGAGGCGATCGCCGACCGCCCCGGCTGGCGCGGCAATCCGACGACGGCGAAGACGGCACTGACGGTGGAGCGGCCGGGCTTCTACTACGACGTGCTGGCGCCGCGGGCGGCGCGGGTGGACCTGTGGGTGACGGAGTACTGGCACCGGATGGACGGTCCGGCGGCGATCGTGGCATGGATTCGCGGCACGGGCCTGCGCCCGTTCCTGGCGGCGTGTGCCGACGACGCCGAACGCGCCGAGTTCGAGCGGCAGCTGTTGCTCGGGGTGGAGCTCGCGTACCCTCCCCAGTCGGACGGCAAGGTGCTCTTCCCGTTCCGCCGGCTGTTCGTGGTGGCATATCGGGCGGACTGACCTTTCGACCGGGCGGCGTCCGCGGGGCACAATCTGAGTCCGCACGACACACGAACGGTTATCTGAATCCGATCGCTCGCTAGCAGCTGCTCATACTGGTAACTTGCCGCAATGTGACCTATGGTATTGGCAGACCTGCACCTGGAGTTGATCTATGGCGTCGATACCGAGCAGGGCTTCCTCCCGCATCGTTGCTGGGATCAAGCGATTTCAGCCGATCCTCACGGCCGCCAAAGCCCGCGACATCAACGAGTCGGATACGGTCCTCATCGTCACCGACATGCTGCATGACGTATTCGGTTACGACAAGTATACGGAAATCACCTCCGAGCACAGCGTCAAGAGCACCTTCGTTGATCTCGCGATCAAGGTGGACGGGTCGTTGGTCCTGCTGCTTGAGCTGAAAGCGATCGGCATGGATCTGAAGAACGCCTACGTCAAGCAGGCCGTGGACTACGCGGCCAACCAGGGCGTCGATTGGGTCGTGCTGAGTTCGGGCGTCCTCTGGCGGGTCTACAGGGTCCAATTCACGAAGCCCATTGATCACGAACTGGTGTACGAGTTCAACTTCCTGGAACTGAACCCGAAAAACGAGGACCACCTCGAACTACTCTGGATGCTCTCGAGAGAGAGTTGGCAGAAGGAGTCGCTCAAGGAGTACCACGCGCAGCGTCAGGCGATGAACCGATTTGTCCTTGGCGCGCTACTTCAGAGCGATCCCGTCCTCGATGTCGTCCGTCGTGAGGTGCGGCGGGTGTCGCCGGGTATTCGCATCGAGACCGCCGAGATCGCAGCCGTCCTGCAACAGGAAGTGATCAAGCGAGAAGTGCTAGAGGGAGACAAGGCGGAAGCCGCCAAGCGGCTTGTCTCCCGCGCAGCAAATCGCGCCCTACGATCGGCGAAGTCTACTGAGGATGACGAAAAAGAATCCACCACTTCGGACTCCGATGAGGTCGCCGTCACGAAGACTCCGACCAATCCCGCCCTGAATCAGGCGGCGGAGCACGACAGGGGTTGAGCCTCTTCTGTCTTCTCGTTCCCAAGCTCTGCTTGGGAACGCAGGTCGCGAAGCTCCGCTTCGCGGGCGATCCCCGCCAGCGCACCTCACCCACTCATCCGAACTCCTCTCCCCAGCCTAGCCCGCCAAGCGGAGCTTGGCGGACCTGCGTTCCCAAGCAGAGCTTGGGAACGAGAAGATCGCAACGAGACGGCGACTACAATGTCGGCGACTCGTTCCCCGGTCCCCTCACGAGGTTCACCATGAGCACCACCCCGCAGCCGGAGTTCAAGTCGGCCCAGTACGAGTTCACCGAGGAGCACGGCCGCACCATCGGCGGACTTGCCGACGCCATGTCCACGTCCGCGACGCTCTTGCAACTGCTCGGCGTCGCGTTCGCCACCCTCTGCGGCGTCCAGATCGTCGCCGTCCTCAAGACCGACGCGCAATTCGTCTCCTTACGAGACTACGTCCCGGCGGTCGGGTTCGGGGCGGGCGCCCTGTTCTGCCTGACGTTCGGGTACTGGACCGCCCGGGCGTCCAGTTCGTTCCGCCGGGTGGTCCAGACCCGCAACGAGGACATCTGGCACCTGATGAACGCCCTCGGCAAGCTGCACAACATGTACGCCTTCACCCGGTTCGTCATCCTCGCCAGCCTCGTCCTCGCGGTCGTCGGGGTGGCGCTGGCGGTGATGGGGATGTTCCAGAAGCCGGGCTGAGCTGTGCCCCCGGCCGTAGGCCAAACTCGGGCGGAATGGTCGCGGGAGCGGGAGGAGCACCATTCCGCCACGGCCGGGGGCGTCGTCGATCACCTGTCCCTCGGCAGGACGGGGGCGCCGGGCTGGCCCGCCGGCGCTACAGGTAAAGAAGGATAAGGGTTCGCCGGCAGGGGCTGCAGAGTGTCGATCTGGCTCGCCGGCACTGCTGGTGTAAGATACGAACTCGACGGCAGGGTCATCGTCGGGGTGGCGGTCCGAGCAGCGGGCTTCTTGAACCTCGGCCGCGACTTCGGGGCCTCCCCCTCCTTCGCGTCGGCGGCGGTGTACGACCCCTCGACGGCCACACCGATCGCCTGAAAGTACATCAACAGCCCGAACACCTCGCGCAGTTTGCTGTCCGCGATCGCCACCTTGCCCAGTGGGTTCGGGCCGGCCAACAGCATGCGGAAGTTGTGGATCGACAGCCGGTCGCCGCTCACCCGGCACTGGTAGCTGAACGGCAGGTCGGTCGTCAGCTCGGCCACCAGCGGCTCGACCAGCGGCCACAGCCCGGCGTAGGGCTTCAGCTCGCCGAAGTTCTCCGGGATGTGGAGGTGGGTGAGCTTCACCGAGTTCAGGATGCCGTAGATGGTGCCGTTGGAGCTGAGCGAGATCTCGGCCTCGGTCAGCAACTCGACCTCGACGCCCATCACCGACGCCTCGATCCGCCCGAGTACCCGGTCCTCCTGGTACTCCCAGATGATCCGCCCGGAACCGTATGGCATCGCCTCGAACTCCTTGACGAAGGTGCCCAGCGGCATGCGAATCACCGCCATCCGTCGTCGGGCGGTGCCTGGCTCCGCGCCGCCAGCCTCGGCCGGCTGCGCCGCTTGGACCTGGACCGGCGGCAGCGACGGAGGCAAGGCCGACTTGCGGGGTGGGCCGCTCGGGTCGGCGGACGCCCACTTGCCGGCCACGAACCCGATCAGCCCGGTGCCCAGCATCGCCGCGGCGGCGAGCGCCCGGAGGTTCTTCCACGTCATGGCTCGCACCACTCCTTCGGTTAAGGTGACGGTCCGCTCGGACACGCCGAACATCGCCAACGACGCCCCAGCCAGAACTCCCTTCGCCGCCCGCGCGGTGTCCGCCACCCACCCCGGGGCGACGGCCCGTGCTGTCGAGAGGGTCGCCAGCAGCGCCGCCGGGGCCGCTCCGTGGGCGGCCATTCGACGTACCACCAGGTCCCGACCGCGCGCCAGCCGGGTCAGCACCGTACCGCGCGGGCAGCCGAGGCGCTCGGCCGCGGCGGCGGCGCTGAGGCCCGCCGCGTAGCAGAGCTGCACCGGCAGCCGATACTTCTCCGGCAGCCGGGCCACCTCCTCGGCCACCCGGTCGGCCAGGTCATCGACTACCGGTGGGTCGCGGTCGGGTACGTCCGGCGGCAGCGGCCCGGCCTTCGCCAGTTGCTTGCGCAGCCGGCGGGCGACGTTGCTGGCGACGCGGTACAGCCACCGCGGCAGCGCCTTCGGGTCGCGGATCGAGTCGGCCCGGCGCACCAGCACCAGGAACGTCGCCTGGGCGGCGTCGTCGATGTCGGCGTGCGACCGCAGCCACGGCCGGCAGGCCGCGCGGACCGCCGGGGTGTGGCGGACGACGAGCGCTGCGAACGCCGCTTCGTCGCCGCGCTGGAGGAACAGCGCCAGCAGTTCCCCGTCCGGCCGCGGGTCGGCGGCCGGGGGCAGGGGGTAGTTCAGGAGCGCGGCGCGGAGGCGTGAGGCGGGCATGGTCCTCCCGATTCCGTTCGGCGGCCGGTCGGCCGTGCAGATAGGTCCCGCCAGGGGGCAGGTTGATTTCGTGAGTTTACCGATTTTTCCGGCGCGGGGAACAGCCCAACGGCCGCGTAACAGGTCGGGGTGCGGTCGTCGCCGGTCGCATTCCGCCCCCGTCGGCACGGCGGTTGCACCTCTTACCCTCAGCGGCTGGTCACTCCTGGCGCCGCGGGGAGGTGAGTGAACTATGTTTCAGACGAGTGAATTCCTCCGAGGGCTGCGGGCGGAGTTAGATAAAGCCGACCCGGGATGGCGCAGCACCCTCCGGGCGGACCTGGATTCGACGTACCCCGGCTGGGAGACCTTCTCGATCACCGTCTGGGACCCGACCGGGTTCGGCCGGGAGATCGTAATACTCGCCAACCCGGAGCGTATTACTGAGTATGTCGAGGAGGGAGGGCTTCCGTGACCGCCAAGCGAATCTGGCTGGCCGGGTTGGCGCTGTTCGCCCTGCTGAGCGTGACCGACTTCGTCCAGACCTACGCCCTGATCGCCGACAGCGACGGCGGCGTGTACGAGGCGAACCCGGTCGCCAACGCCTGGCTGGAGCAACACGGGTGGGGCGGGCTGGCCGCGTTCAAAGCGGGCGCGGTGGCGGTCTTCGTCGGCGCCGCGGCCCTGCTCCTGGTGCGGCGGCCGAACGCCGGGGCCGGGGTGATGGCTCTCGGTTGCGCGGCCCTGTTCGCGGTCACCGTCTACAGCGGTCAACTCCTGGCCAACCCTTACCGGTCGGCGGTGCCGGGTCCGGCCAATGTCACCTACCTGGACCAACCGCTTCCCCATCCCGGCAAGTCCATGCTGTTACTCCCGGGTGAAGGCCGCCGGTTTCGGACGGTCCCGCTGCCGATCTGCACCCAGGGGGCCGAGTAGCCGTCGGGGGCCGGTTGGACTAGCCCCAGCAAGCGCTTGCGTTCCCATCTGCTGTCGGGTTAAGCTCCGGGATCACTCCCCCGGGGCTTGCCCATGAACCGCCGCGACTTCCTCTCGACCGCCGCCGCCCTCTCCGGCGGCTCCCTCCTGCCCGCCGCCGACCCGCCGACGCGCAAACGCGTCGCGTCGATCCAGAGCGTCTACTTCAAGCTGTCGCACGCCTACCACATCGCCGGGCGGCTCGTCTACGGGTACACGCTCAAGGGGAAGCACCACCAGCCCGCGTTCGACGTGGCGCGGATGTACACCCACCAGCCCCGCGCCGGCGGCAAGACGGCGGACCTCTCCCGCAAACTGTCCCGGACGAAGGGCGTGAAACTGGTCGATTCCATCCCCGCGGCGCTCGGCGGCAAGGACTCGCTGGATGTGGACGCGGTGCTGCTGATCATCGAGCACGGCGACTACCCCCGCAACGAGCGCGGCCAAATCCTCTACCCGCGGGCCGAGTTCTTCGACCAGATCGTCGAGGTGTTCCAGGCCAGCAAGCGGACGGTGCCGGTCTTCTGCGACAAGCACCTGTCCTACGACTACGCCAAGGCCCGGCGGATGTACGACACGGCGAAGCGGATGGGCTTCGGGCTGATGGCCGGGTCGTCCCTGCCGGTGACGTGGCGGCGGCCGGAGTGGGAGCCGGACTTCGGGGCCAAGATCGAGGAGGCGGTCGTCTGCTACTACGCCGACCCCGACGTCTACGGCATCCACGCCCTGGAGACGCTCCAGAGCCTGCTGGAGCGCCGCCGCGGCGCGGAGACGGGCGTCAAGTCGGTCCGGGTGATCAAGGGGAACGAGGTCTGGAAGGCGTGGGACCGCGGAACCTGGAGCAAGGAGTTGGCCGAGGCGGCCCTGCGACGGAGCGGCAGCCGCGACTACGGCACCCCCCGGGACCATGTCGCCGACCCGCGGGCCACCCTGATCGAGTACCGCGATGGCACCCGGGCGGCGCTGCTGCACCTGCCCGGGTACGTGGCCGACATCACCGCCGCGGTGAAGGTGGCCGGCGACCCGAAACCGCACGCCACCTGGTTCGTCCTGCCGCAGCCGCCGGGGGCGCGGTTCTTCGACCCGCTGACGTTCTACATCGAGCGGTTCTTCACCACCGGGAAGTCGCCGTACCCGGTCGAGCGAACGCTGTTGACCACCACCATGCACGACTTCGCTATGCGGTCCGCGGCCGACGGCGGCGCGACGATGACCGACCCGGCGCTGGCGGTGGCGTACCAGCCGAAGGACGAGAGCTTCTTCTTCCGCGGGCCGTACAGCGACGAGTAGAGACCCGCGGACTCAGACCGGGTCGCTTTCTTTCTCCCCTCTCCCCGCTGGGTGCTCTGTCGAAATCCTTGTTTTCGTAGGGTGGGCCGAGTCTTCGAGGCCCACCGTGCGAGCCAAGACGGTGGGCCTCGAAG
>DASSAT010000258.1:0-8604 GCA_035699305.1 Fimbriiglobus sp.
ACGTTGTCGAAGTACACGTCCGAGCCGGGGCGCGCCGGGGTGATGCTCACGTCGGGGATGTAGCCGTACAGGGCGGCCGCCCCCTCGGTGTTGGGGTTCGGGTCCTCGTAGGTGAGCAGCCACTCGGCCGGCTCCGCCTCGCCCTTCTTCCACACCTTGCCCCGTACCGTCGCGGTCTTACCGTGGGGCACGACGGCGAACTTGGCCCGATACCAGGCTCCCGGCTGCCAGTCGTAGTCGGCCTCCACGTTCACCCGGTTGCGGGCCTCCCAGGAGACGATCCGCACCTGGCGCTTGCCGCTTGCGCCGGTCTTGCCATCGAGGATCAGCGTGTACCGGCAGTTGACCAGCCCGATGTCTGGCATCCAGCCGCGGACCTCGGTCCCCAGCACATCCGCCTCGATCGTGTAGTTCGACGCGGTCGGGGCGGTGATGTACCCGTTGGCCCGGGAGTACGGCGGTCGGCTGTTGGTGTTGACCTTCGAGAGCACTTTGTTCCCGTCCTTCTCGGTGACGAAGTACTTGCTCTGGGCGTTCACCCACCCGGCCGGGGCGGCGCCGACCGGCACCTTCTCGAAGTCCTCGGTGTAGGGGACCTGGGCGGCGACGCGGACCCTGGCCTGGGCGGTCAGTCCGCCGGCCTTGGCCTGGACAAGCCCCTGCTGCCGGGGGAGTTTGCCGAGCGTGAGCGTACCGTCGGCGATCTCGCCGTTGAGCGGCGGCGGCGGGCTGGCCCCCTTCGGCGCCTTCTTCGGCAGCGGCGGCTGCGGCAGCGACCACTGCACCTTGGCGTCGGCCGGTGCGTTCACCTCGCGGCCATTGGCGTCCAGGTACTTGACGGCGAACTTCACCTGTTCGCCGGGCTTGTCCAGCACGTCGGCCGGGACGACGCGGGTGCCCGTGGGCGGGGCGTCCTTCTTGTACTCAGCCTCGGCGGGCAGCGGCTTGTAGGTGCCGGTCTTGCCCGCGTCCGTGCTGCCGACGCAGTACAGCGCGTCCTGGGTCAGGAAGTACAGCCGGCCGTTGACGGCGATCGGGGTGCCGTGCGTCTCGACGAACCCGGGACCGGACGTACGGCGGAACGGGATCGTCGCCAGCTCGTCCGGCCGCTTGTCGCCGTTGAGCTGGTAGATCGCCATCTTGGCCATCACGTCGAAGACGTACAGCTTGCCGTCGGCGACCAGCGGCGCCCCCCGCGAGACGGTCCCGTAGCGTACCCGCCAGAGCAGCTTGCCGTCCTTAGCCCGGAAGCAGTGCAGCTCGCAGTGGTCGTCGGGCACGTAGAGCCGGCCATCGACCAGGGCCGCGGACGCCAGCCCGAACCGCTTGGACAGCCGCTTCTGCTCCCACACCAGCTTCGGCTCCTTGGTCTTCGGGTCCACCTTCGAGATGTCCAGGCAGATGACCCGGCCGACCGGCAGGTTCCCTTCCGGGTTCTCCTCGCCGTGGCTGATGTACAGGTAGTTGCCGTCCACCACCGGCGACGGGTTGACCACCCCGTCGCTGAACCGGTAGCTGAACACCCGCTCGCCGGTCCGCGCCTTGAACCCGTGGACGTAGCCGTCGGCCCCGCCGCTGACCAGGAGCCGCTGGCCGTTGACCACCGCGATGACCGGGTTGGAGTAGTACGTCCCGCGGATCTGGTAGGGCGTCTCGGCCCACCAGACGACCTGGCCGGTCGCACCGTCGAAGGCGACGAACCGGTTGCCGCCGCGGGCCTGCTCGCCCCAGGAGATGTTGACCATACCGACGATCACCAGCCCCTCATCGAAGATCGGCGAGACGATCCGCCCGCCGTAGCCGCTGATCCGGCCGTACTCCTCGGTCAGCGAGTGCTTCCAGAGTTCCTTGCCGTCCTTGTCGAAGCAGATGACCAGCCCGGCGGTCGAGTGGCAGTAGACGCGCTCGTTCTCCGGGTCGGCGGTGAGGGTGGTCCAGCCGAGCCGGCTGGAGACGATGTCGGTGTGGAAGACGCCGAACCGCTTCTCCCAGAGGACCTTGCCGGTCTTCTCGTCGAAGCACATGACCCGCTCGCCCTCGGTCGGCTTGGACATGTCGTGGCCGCTGATGGTGTACAGCCGGCCCTTGAGGACCAGCGGCGCCGACCGGCCGCCGTAGGGCTGCTTCCAGATGACGCCCTGTTCGCCAGCCGGGGCGTTCGGGTCGAAAATCTCCGGCAACCCGGTCTCGCGCGCCAGGCCGTTCTGCTCCGGCCCGCGCCAGTGGACCCAGTCGGCCGATTGCACCGCAGAGGGCGCAGAGAGCGCGGAGAAGAAAACACTGAACAAACACGAGCGAAGGCGAATCGACATGTGTGGTTCTCCTGCTTGACTTCTGAACTCTCTTCGTGTCTTATTCTCCGCGCCCACTGCGCCCTCTGCGGTGAATCAGTCTTGGCGGACTACCCGTCGCGCCTTCATCTCGAACCGGGGCAGGGAACCCGGCGGCACCGGGCACACCTCGACCCGGAACAGCAGGTCGTCGCGGACGGCGCGGGCGACCGCCTCGGCCAGCCGCGCCCCGGCGGCGGGGTCGGCCGGCTCGACCTCGACCCGCAGGTCCGGCAGTGAGCCGGTCTGGTCGATCACGATGCGGAACTCGACCACCTCCGGGAACCGCCGCACCACCGCCTCGATGGCGGTCGGGTACAGGTTGTTGCCGCGGATGTGGATCATATCATCGGCCCGGCCGAGCACTCCACCCCGCAGCCGCAGCCACCGCGGTACCCCGGGCAGTACCGGCGGGTCCGGCTCCGCCCGCACCAGGTCGCCGGTCCGGTAACGGATCAGCGGGCTGCCGACCCGGCCGAGGTTCGTTACTACCAGTTCGCCGACTTCACCGGGTACGGCCGGGCGGTCGCCGTTCGGCTCCAGCACCTCGGCGAGGTACTCCGACTCCAGCACCAGCATCGAGCCGGGGTCGGCCTCACACTCGACGGCCACCGGGCCGACCTCGGTCATGCCGTAGTGGTCGAACACCCGCGCCCCCCACACCTCCTCGATCCGTTCGCGGGTCGCCGGGATGTTGCCGCCCGGCTCGCCGGCGACCACGACCGCCCGCACGTCCGAGCCGGCCAGGTCGATCCGCTCGGACGCCGCCAATTCCGCGAGGTGCAGGGCGTAAGTCGGCGTGGCGAAGACGACCGTGGCCCGGTGCTCGACCAGGAACCGCAGCCGGGCGGTGCTGGTCATCCCGCCGCCGGGCAGGCACAGGCAGCCGTGCCGGGACGCCGCTTCAAAGGCGCTCCAAAATCCCAGGAACGGCCCGAATGAGAACGGGAAGAACGCCCGGTCCGTCGGGGCCAGGCCCATCACTGGGAAGCTCACCCGCCAGCAGTTCAGCAGCCACTCCCAGCTATCGGGGTCGTCGAGCCACCGCAGCGGCCGGCCAGTGCTGGTGCCGGAGGTCTGGTGTAACCGACAATAGCGGTCCGGCGGGTAGGTCAGGGCGCTGCCGTAGGGCGGGTGCTCGGCCTGGTCGGCGGCCAACTCGGGCTTGGTGGAGAACGGCAGGCGGGCCAGGTCGTCGGCAGTCCGCAGGTCGTCCGGCCGCACCCCGGCCAGCTTGCGGGCGTAGAAGCGGTTCCCCGGCAGGACCTCCGTGAGCAGCCGGCGGAGCCGGTCGATCTGTCGCCCCCGGAGGGCGAAGCGGTCCGCGTCCACCGCCGGTCTCCCTTACGCGCCGGGCTGCCGCAGGTCGAAGCAGCACAGGTACTCGGTGTCGCGCAGGTACAGCCGGCCGTTGGCGATGACCGGGTGCGGCCAGACCTTCCCGCTGCCGGGCCGGATCGCGCTCTTGACCGGCAGGGTGAACCGGCCGGCCTCCTGCCAGCCGTCCGGCGTCGCCTTGACCCGGGCCAGCGTGCCGTCCCGCTCGACGTAGCAGTACAGATACCCGTCGGCGAACGAGACCGACCCCTTGCCCAGCGCGTTGCTGCTCCAGACCGGCTCCTCTCCGCCCTTCATCGGGTCGAAGCAGACCCACTGCCGGTTGTTGTGACCGTAGATGTAGCCGTCGTGCTCGACCACCCCGCCGTGATGGTTGGAGACCGTCGGGTTGCGGGTGTAGACCACCGTGGCCTTGGTGCCGCCGGCCCCGTCCGGCTCCAGTTTAATCAGCTCGCACCCGGCGCCGTAGCCGGAGGTGAAGAAGACGTGATCGCCCTTGACCACGACCGGCGTCGGGATGACAGCGGTCCGCCGGCGTAGTTGGTCTTCCTTCCAGAGCAGCTTGCCGTCGTTCGCCCGGACGCCGACAGCGGACTTCGCGGTCTGCTGGACGTACTGCCGGACCCCGCCGACCTCGGCAATCACGACGGACGAGTAGTTGGCCGGGTCGGTCAGCTCCTCGCACCGCCAGAGCGGGTTTCCGGTGTTCTTGTCCAATGCGATCATCGCGCCCTTGTTGCCGCCGGGGGTGACGACGACGCGGCCGCCGTCCACCAGCGGCGATTCGGTGTACCCCCAGTTCGGCACCCCGCCGCCGAAGTCGGAGACGAGGTTTTTCTTCCAGACGACCTTGCCGTCCTTCCGATTGACGCACACGAGGTCGCCGGTCGCCCCCAGGGCGTAGACGAGTTCGCTGTCCACGGCCGGGGTGGACCGCGGGCCGCCGCCCCAGGTGGCGAAATTCTGTCCCAGGCTCTTCGGCCCCTTCGGGTCGTCGTTGAGGGTAGTCCGCCAGACCTCCTTCCCATCGGCCACGTTCAGGCAGATGAGGTACTCCTTGGCGATCGCGGTGGCGCTGTCCCCGCCGAGGACGTAGATGCGGTCGCCGACGACCGCCGGGGCGCTGTACCCGCCGCCGAGGGTGTCGATCTTCCACAGGAGCCGGGGGCCGTCCTTGGGCCACTCCTTGAGCAGCCCCGTGTCGGCGGACTTGCCGTCGCGATGGGGGCCGCTCCACTGGGGCCAGTCGGCGGCGGCGGCCGTGGCGGCGAACCCGGCGGCGAGGAGCAACAAGGCACGGAGGGGCATCGACGACCTCGGCAGTGAAAGGGGCACAGGCGGGCACGGCGGCCGGGTGGGATGGCGGGCCACCGTCGCTGGCAGTATAGGGGCCGCGACAAGGGGAGCAAGCAGCCCGGCGGGTTCTCATCACGCGGGGCGGAGTTGGCGGACGAACTCCGGGCGGACGACCTCGATGGCGAACTCGCCGGGTTCGATCTCGACCCCGTCGAACGACAGGTCGCGGAGCCGACCGCCGAGCACCGACCCGTCGGCCAACTCGGCGACCACCTGCCGACCGAGCAGCCCAAGCCGCCACTTCCAGTCGGCTTCCAGCGGCACCCGCTCGCCGGCCAGCAGTCGGTCGTACTCCTCGTCCAGTCGGCGGATCACCGCGACCGCGGCGGCCTGTGGGTCGATGCTCGTCCCCGCGGCCAGCGCCAGCGACGTGGCGTCCGGCAGCCCCGCGGCGGCGAAGTCGCTGGCGGACTGGTTCAGGTTCAACCCGATCCCCGCGACCGTGCCGGCCCCCTGCTCGATCAGGATGCCGCACACTTTCTTACCGTGAACGAGCAGGTCGTTCGGCCACTTCAGCTTCGCCTGGACGCCGGTCAGGGTGCGGATCGCCTCGCCGACGCCGACGGCGGCCCACGCGGTCAGCACCACGGGTCGGCGCAGTTCCTCCGGCGGGGCCAGCAGCACGGACATCAACAGCGACGTGCCCGGCCGGCTCTGCCACACCCGGCCGTACTGCCCGCGGCCGGCGGTCTGCTGGTCGGCGATCACGACGGTGCCGGCGTTGTCCGGGTCGGCGGCGAGTCCCGCGGCGATGTCGTTGGTGCTCGACACCGAGTCGAACGCCAGCACCCGCCGGCCGACGTGTCGGGTGTCGAGCTGCCAGGTCCGGTTCATCCGGCGTAGTCCAGCGCGATGTCCAGTGCGGGCGCGGAGTGGGTGATTGCGCCGACGCTGATCCGGTCCACGCCCGTCTCGGCGATGGCGCGGATGGTCGAGAGGTTCACCCCGCCGGACGCTTCGAGCAGCGTGGCCGGTGATACCGCATCTCGACGCGCGACCGCGGCCCGAAGTTGGTCCGGCGGCATGTTGTCGAGCAGCACGACCTCCGGCCGCACGGCCAGCGCCTGCTCCAGTTGCTCCAGCGAGTCCACCTCGACCTCGACCACTAGCCCGGCGTTGCCGGGGTGGGCGCGGGCCAGTTCGACCGCCCGCCGGACTGCCGTGGCGGGGTCGCCGAGGCCGGCGAGGTGGTTGTCTTTGATGAGGATGCCGTCGAAGAGGCCGACGCGGTGGTTCGTTCCGCCGCCCATGCGGACCGCGTACTTCTCCAGCAGCCGCCAGCCGGGGGTGGTCTTGCGCGTGTCGAGCACCTTCGCCTTGAGACCTGCCACCGCCTCGACGTATTTCCGGGTCAGCGTGGCGATGCCGCTGAGCCGCTGCATGAAGTTCAGCGCGGTGCGCTCGGCGACCAGGATCGACCGCAGTGGGCCAGTGACGGTGGCGATACGGTCGCCCTTCCCAACTGGCGAGCCGTCCCGGATGTGAACGTCCAGCGTCAGCGACGAATCGACAGCGGCGATCACCAACCCGGCGAAGGGCAGGCCGGCGACGATCCCCGGGCTGCGGGCGACGAATACCGCCCGCCCTGGCTGGCCGGCGGGGATCAGCGCGTCGGAGGTCCGGTCGCCGGTGCGGTCCAGGTCCTCGGCGAGTGCCAGCTCGACGAGTCGCTTCGCGGTGGCCTCGACTTCGGGAGGGAATGAGTGCAACATGCCGGTCTTGTAGGGTGGGTCGAGTCTTCGAGGCCCACCGTTCGGTATGACGGTGGGCCTCGAAGACTCGGCCCACCCTACGAAAGCAGGATTTCGACAGAGCACAACCCGCGTCACCGCCCGCCGGCGACCAACTCGACCGCCTTGGCGACGGCCAGGTCCAGCTGCCGGTTCGGGTCGGCTTCGAGGACGTGCGGCGTCACCCCGGCCCCGTTGATCGCGCCGCCGCGGGGGCCGAACATGCTCGCCACGGTCACGATCAGCACCCCGGAACGGTGCGGCCCCCCATCAGGGCCGTCCGCCGCGGTCAGCCGGATAGGGCTTTGGATCACCCCCTTGCCGAACGTCGGCAGCCCGACCAGCGTCGCCCGGTTGTGGTCCTTCCACGCCGCCGCCACCGCCTCCGCGGCCGACATCGTCCGGGTGTCGATCAGCAGCACCACCGGCAGGTCGAACGCCGACATGCCGGCGTCCGAGGAGAACACCCGGCCGGCGAACTCGGGCGACTGACCCCGCGTGGTGACGATGATCCCGGCCGGCAGGAACCGTTGCGCCACCTCGACCCCCGCGGTGAACAGCCCGCCCGGGTTGCTCCGCAGATCGACGATCAGCGCCCGCAACCCCTGGCCCTTGAGCCGGTAGACCGCGTCGTCCAGCTCGCGGGCGGTCGAGTCGCGGAACTCCGCGACCTTCACGTAGCCGACCCCGTCCCGGGGGTTGAGCATCGTTGCCGCGTATACGGTCGGGGCCGGGACCGGCAGCTGGACCATCGGCGACGACATACCCGGTTCGATCGGCAGGATTTCCAACTCGTGTCCCGTCATGCCGGGGTCGCGGAACGCCTGGGCGACCAGGGCGGGGTTGCCGGCCACGACCGGGCGGCCGTTGACGCGGACGATTCGGTCCCCCTTGCGCAACCCCGTGGTCAGCGCGGCCCACGAGCCGGGCACCAGCCCTTCCACGACCAGCTCACCGCCGACGAACCGGACCAGGACGCCGTAGGCCGCCAGCTCCACGATCGGCGAGGCGAGTTCGGCCTGGGCGGCGGTCGGGGTGACATAGACCGTGTACTCGTCCAGCCCGGTGCAGGCGCCGCAGAGCAGCTCGAAGACGACCGCAGACGGTGTGCGCACGCCGAGCGCCTCCTGGGCGTCGGCGACCAGTTCCCGGGCGGCGAACCGCGCCTCGCTGGGGCTGGTCGGCAGTCGGTGCCGCCAGTCCTCCCGCAGCGCGCGGCGGAAGTTCCGGACACGTGTCCCGGCGGGGGAGGTGAGGTGACGATCGCGGAAGGCCGGGTCGGAGAGGGCGCGGTCGAGTTCGTCGATGCCCAGGCCGAACAGCCGGGCCGGGGCTGCCCGGTCGCGGTCGGTGTAGAGCGTGCTCAGCTTGGCGACCGTCTCGGCGTAGAGGTTCAGGGCGTCGGCGACCGGCAGGGAGAGCACGAACTGCTGGAACGCGGCGTCGCGGTGCCGCTGGAGCCGGTTGACGTTCCGCAGGCAGACGCGGATGCGGGCCTTCAGGTCAGCCGAGGGTCGGCCGACGTAGGCGAGCATGTACAGGTCGAGCGCCTTCTCCCACCGCCCCTGTCGCTCGGCCCGCTCCGCGTCAGCCCGGAGCTGGGCGGGGGTCGGGCTGACGACGCGCGGGGCGGGGGCCACGGCCGGGCCGGCGGCGCGGGCCGGCAACGCCACCCCCAGCGTGGCGAGGGCGATCACCGCGGGCCGACTCCAACCGGACATGCCAGACCCTCTCGTGCTTGGCAGGCAGGTTCCCGCCCGACCGGGAGAGGCAAACGGTACGATCCTATCCGACCCGGATGCGACGGGTCAAAGGGTGTTGCGCGGATGTTACCGGTTTCCCTGGGACCG
>DASSAT010000259.1:0-2481 GCA_035699305.1 Fimbriiglobus sp.
TCACGGCGAGGACCTCGTACGTGTGGCCGGCCTTCGTCTGCACGAACATGCCCGCCTGGAGCTGGCTCGCCGTCATGACCGTTCCGCCAACCGCCACAGGCTGCTCCGGCACCGCCTCGCCCTGCGCCTCCGGCCCGAACGGGTTCTTCCCCGGCGGCTCAGGCGGCGCGGCCGGTGCCTCCGGCACCTCAGGCGGCGGCTCGCCGGCCCGCGCGAGGTAGGCACCCTTCGGGTGCTCATACGTGACGCCGTCGACGTCGATGATCGCGTTGCCGCTGTCCGACCACGACACCAGCGTCCCCGTCCGCGTCTCCCCGAGCCAGTGGTACTCCACCTCCTCGCCCGGCGCCGCGAAGTAGCCGCTGCCGCCGCCCGGGCCGTGCGCGAGGTGGGCAAGGAGATCGTCGTAGCGGACACCCTCTTTGTACGAGAGTCCGTCCGGGGTGCCGGACTTCAGCGTGATCGCTTGGAACTCGTGCAGCGCTTGCTCGAACGTGAGCGACTCGATCGGCTCCGGGTCGAGGCCGCCCCACACGTCTTCCGTGTCGAGGTACTCATCGAAGTCCGGGTCGAGACTCTCATCTTCGGTGTCGTCGGAGTAGACACCGCCGGACGGTGACACGACCGTGTCCGGCGGGATCATGGTCATCTCGTCGGTGTCGAGGTCGATCACCGTGACCCCACTCGGTGTCGTCGCGTAGACCCAGTACTCGGTGTTCGGCGTTAGGTGTCCGTACCCGTCGCTGTCGTGGACGTAGAAGCCGTCGCCGGCCCCGAGTTGGTCAACGAAGTGCGCGGGATCCTCGAGCGCGTCCCACCCCTCGTCGCCGGGCTTCAAGGCGAGGACGTTCACGCCCGCGTGGTCAGCGAGTACGTGGTCGCCGCCGTCGATGTCCTTCACCGCCGTCGTCCCCGGCTGGCCCGGCATCGGCCCGAGCGCCTGGTACACGCCGGGCTCGAGGTCGGAGTGGCCCGGCGCGATGCTGAACCACGTCCCCGGCTCGAGCTTCGATGCCGCCTGCGCCTTCGGCGTCGGGTTCAGCGGCCCGTCCGCGGCACCGGTCGCCTGCTCCGAGTAGCCGACCTTCGGCGGCGTGTAGACGCCGGGGAAGACCTTGAGGTCGTTCGTTTCGGTGTCGTGCGCCCCGACGAGGAACTTGTTCGGGTCCCCGAGGTTGTCCGGCGCGACCGTCGCGACTTGCCACGTCTTGCCGTTCTCCGACTCGAAGAAGTCGCCCGGCTCGAGCGACTGCACCGGCGTCGAGGCCGTGTTCACGCTCAGGGCGGCCGCGACGGCGGCCTGCACGAAGTCGTCCTGGTTGCCCAGCGCCGGCGAGTGGTCGTGGAAGTGCAGCGCCTTCGCGTCATCGATCACCCGGCCACGGAGTTCGCCGTTCACCTTGAAGTTCTTGTCGCCGTCCGTGATGACCGCGTTCGCGCCCGGCTGCTTCACCTTCCAGACGTTGCCGTCCTTGTCGCGGAACACGGTGCCGGCCGCCATCTCTTGGATCCGGTGGTGCTGGTACTTCCCGCCCGACCCCCACTTCGACGCGTAGCCGACGAGCGGGGTTGACGGGTGCGCGTTCGCGTCCTGGAGCTGCGAGGCGTCCACGACCGCCGACTCCGGCAGCGGCAGATCGGAGAGCTTCGTACCCGAGCCCTTCGCGTGGAGGTACACCACCTTGCCGGGGATCGCGCCCTCGCTCGTCGCGTTCCCCAAGCCGCCGCCCGGCACGACCGGCGCGACCGTCGCGTCCGACTCCGCGTCGGCCGGCGGCGACACGACCTCGTACAGCGCCCCACCGGGCTCCGCGGTGAACTGATCCCCGACCTTGAGCTTCCCCAGCGTCGTCTCGTCGCCGGGTCCGAGCTGCTCGTACGGGACGGCCACCTCCCCCTTGTGCTGCATGACCGACCCCTTTGCGTTCACCTTCGCCGGGTACTCCTTACCGGTCACGAGGTTCTTCACCGTCGCCCCGGTCATCTTCATGTAGACGAGGCCCTTCTTCTTCGTCTGGAACACGGTCCCCGGGGCCATGTCCCCAACCTTCGCGGAACCGACCGCGACCCAGTCCGCCGGGTTGAAGCCACCCTCCGTCACGTAGGCGCCGTCGGCGTCGAGCTCCTTCGGCTTCAGCGTCGGATGCTCGAGCTCGTCGGCCGGCTCGGCCGGCGACGGCCACAGGCCCCGCTTCTGCGCCTCAGCGGTGACGGCGGCGATCGCCTCAGGGTCGTTGTTCTCCGCCATGACCGCCGCGAGGGTGTCCCCGAACTTCTTGTCGCCCATCGAGCCGAAGTTGCGGAGCTTGCCGGTCGGCGAGCGCCCCGACTTCTGGTCGGAGGCGGCGGGGCCGGGCGCCGGCTCTTTGAGCGTCGTCGGGTAGTCCGGGCCGACCCATGTTTCGTGGCCGCTCTTGACGAGTCTGAACCACACGGATCCCTCGGGCGCGGATGCGGCCATGTCCGGGTCGCTCGGCCCGG
>DASSAT010000260.1:0-3426 GCA_035699305.1 Fimbriiglobus sp.
TCCGACCTCGGCACCCGCATCGCCGACGGCGGGGCGCTGGTGGCGTACTCCGGCGACAAGACCGGCCGCTCTCCCCGGGACAAGCGCGTCGTCCGCCACCCCGACTCCGAGGCCGACATCTGGTGGGGCGCCAGCAACATCCCGATGGACCGGCACACATTCCTTACCAACCGCGAGCGCGCCCGCGACTACCTCAACGTCCAGCCGTGGGTCTACGTTGTGGACGGGTTCGCCGGGTGGGACCCGGCCCACCGGCTCAAGGTCCGGGTCATCTGCTCGCGGCCGTACCACGCCCAGTTCATGCACGTCATGCTCATCCGCCCGACCAAGGAAGAGCTGGCGGCGTTCGCCACCCCGGACTTCGTCATCTACAACGCGGGCGCCTTCCCGGCCAACCGACAGACGGCCGGCATGACCTCCAAGACCAGCATCGACCTGTCGTTCGAGGACAAGGAGTTGGTCATCCTCGGCTCCGAGTACGCCGGGGAGATGAAGAAGGGCGTCTTCACCATCATGAACTACCTGATGCCGAAGCGTGGCGTCCTGTCGATGCACTGCTCGGCCACCGTGGACCGGCGGACCGGCCGGTCGTCGATCCTGTTCGGCCTCTCCGGCACCGGCAAGACGACCCTGTCCGCCGACCCGAAGCGCGACCTGATCGGCGACGACGAGCACTGCTGGACCGAGACGGGCATCTTCAACATCGAGGGCGGTTGCTACGCCAAGGCGATCAACCTGACCCCGGAGGCCGAGCCGGAGATCTACCAGGCGCTGCGGTATGGGGCGGTGCTGGAGAACGTCGTGCTCGACGAGGACCGCAGACCGGACTACTCGGACGCCGGCATCACCGAGAACACCCGTGGCGCCTACCCGCTGGAGTTCATCGCGAACGCCAAGCTGCCGGCCGTCGCCGACCACCCGGCGGACGTGATCTTCCTGACGGCGGACGCGTTCGGGGTGCTGCCGCCGGTGTCGAGGCTGACGCCGGAGCAGGCGGTGTACTACTTCGTCAGCGGCTACACCGCCAAGGTGGCGGGGACCGAGGTGGGGGTGAAGGAGCCGGAGGCGACGTTCTCGGCGTGCTTCGGGGCGGCGTTCATGGTCTGGCACCCGGCCAAGTACGCCGAGTTGCTTGCCGACAAACTCCGTAAGCACAACTCGAACGTCTGGCTGGTGAACACCGGCTGGAGCGGCGGCGCTTACGGCACCGGCAAGCGGATGAAGCTGGCGTACACACGGGCGATCATCGACGCGATCCACTCAGGCGAACTGGCGACCGCGCCAACGGCCCCGGACCCGGTATTCGGGGTGAACGTGGTGACGGCTTGTCCGAACGTCCCGTCCGATATCCTGGTCCCGCGGGAGACGTGGGCAGACAAGTCCGCCTACGACGCGACGGCACGAAAGCTGGCCGGACTGTTCCGCAAGAACTTCGAGCCGTATGCCGCCGCCGCCGGAGAGCATGCGGCGACTGCCGGCCCACCGGTGTAGGAAACAGTCGCAAGTCCCCTGCAAGATATCGTTTGCATCGCACTGTGGATGATGGCGCCATCCGTTTCGGTCGCCGCGATCGGCCTCACCACCAGTCCGGTGTGTGATGTCACGTCAGCCGGCGTCTTCACTCGGTCGCAAGAAAAAGTTGAAATCCGTTAGGGAGTTTGCACCCGCTCGACGCACTTCCTTCCAGGTGAGGATTCGAGGTCGAGTCGGGTCGTACCGACGAGCCGACTCGTCCCGGCATTCGGAAACCTCCCAGCTCTGTCGGGTCGGTTCTTGACGTGGTTTCCTGGCCCTATGAGAATTGCCCAGACCAGAGGAGGATGACATGTTCCGTGCAACCGGTCCTGGAAAATTCGAGGTCGGTTTTGACAACGGGGCGGGGATCCTGGAAGCGGTGCTCTACAACTTCGACTTCGACGACTTCTACGGCCGACAAACGCGCCCGTTGAAGGTCGAACACGCCAAATTCCTGGACGACAAAGTCCTCCCGCTGCTGGCGAACGATCGCGGGGCGATCTGGCTGCAAGGGTCGGCCAGCCGGATCGGGGCCAACGCGTGGAACATGGAGACCTCAATGGTCCGCGCGAGCCGGGTGCAGGCGTACCTGTACGACCACGGGGTGTCGGCCGACCAGGTCCAGCCAGACGCGGTCGGCGAGGAGTTGGCCGCCACCCACGCGAACGACGACGAGCGCGACCGCTCGGTTCGGCTGTGGGTGTTTCCGAAATTCAAGTACGACCCGCCGCCCCCACGGCGCGTCCCGCGCAGACCGAAGGTCAGCCGGCACTTCAAGATCGCCATGCTGACCGGGCTGTCCGTGTCCCAGAGCTCCAAGATCCCCAAACTGTTCAAGGGCAAAGCCGCGCGCGGCGCGGCCATCGACGCGATCTTCTTCATCGTCTGGGACACGAAGAACAACCTGAGCTGCCTCTACGTCTACATCGGGCTTGGCGTCGGCGTGGGGCTGTCCTTCACGCCGAAGGTCTCCGGCACCACGCATGGGCCGTGGAACTCGTTCACCACCGAGAAGCCGATCGGGGTGTGGCAGTTCGGCCGGTGGTCGCGGTTCACCAGCGCCGGTGCCTTAAAGTGGTCCCTCAACTGGATCACCATCGAAACGCCGCCAGGGGTGGACAACGTGTACGAGAGGATCGACACGGGCACGACGCTCGGCGCCGGGGCAACGACGACGATCGGCGACTTTATTCGGATCGAAGGCCCCAGCCCGTTCATCGGTCCGTGAGCTGAACCACCGACGTCCTGAACCGACACCCGTCGGGTGGTGGCGGGGGCCGACGACTTCCGGGCCTGAGCCGACTGGTTGCGGACGACACAACCTCCGCTACCTACGGATCAATAGCGGAACGTTTCCCCCGCCCCTCGCGTCGGGTATGTTGAACTTTGGCCGGACTTCCCCCCGCGCGAGGTTGCCCCCATGTTCTCTTCCCCGAAGGACGCGATCGCGTACGCCCTGCGGACCTCGAAGGCGCTCTTCCACCGTTACCTCGACGACCTGAAGCCGCAGGAGTTCGAACACCAGCCGTGCCCCGGCGGCAACACCGCCGCCTGGATCGTCGGCCATCTGGTCCGCACCGACCGCCGGTCGCTCGGCTGGCTCGGGGCGGCCGACCTACCGCCGGTCCCGGACGGCTTCGAGGAGCGGTTCACCCCGACCCGGGCCGCGGCCGCGGAGCAGAAGGGGTACGGCGACGCGAAGGAACTGGTCGCGCTGTTCGACGCCCACCGCGACCGGCTGATCGCGGCGGTCCTGGCTGCCGACGAGGCGACGCTGCGGGGGCCGTCGCCGATGCAGACGCCGCTGTTCGCGGACCGGGGCGAGGCGCTGCTGTTCAGGGCCCTGCACACCGCCATGCACCTCGGCCAGGTCTCCACCCTCCGCCGCCGCCTCGGCTACCCGCCGGTGTC
>DASSAT010000261.1:0-4649 GCA_035699305.1 Fimbriiglobus sp.
GGGCAGCGGAGCCGGCCCTGTCGGTCGGGTTCGGCGAGGTGGACGTGACGCCAGAGCTTGGCAAGAAGCCGGTGTTCCTCGCCGGGTTCGGCCACGACCGCCCGGCGACCAAAGTACATGACCCGATCATGGCCCGCGCTGTCGTGCTGTCGGACGGCACGCACAAGATCGCGCTGGTGGCGGTGGACGTGGTCGGGCTCTTTCGGCCGACCGTGGAACGGGTGCGGGAGGAACTAACTTCGTTAGCCGGGGCCAGGGCCATCGCGGGGGCCGGAGCACCGAGTACGAAGCGGGTCCGAAAATACCACACCAAGTTCAAATACGTCCTCGTCTCCAGCACGCACAACCACGAGGGGCCGGATACCCTCGGCCTCTGGGGGAAAAGCCCGTTCCAGAGCGGCGTCGATCCCGAGTACCTGAAGCGCGTCGAGGACGGGGCGGCGAAGGCCGTGCAGCTCGCCGATAAGGCCCGCAGGCCCGCCACGGCGATGATCGGCACCGCCAAGGGGCCGGAACTGCTCCACGACGGCCGACAGCCGATCGTCAAGCACGACGACCTGGTAGCGATCCGCTTCGAGCCGCGCGGCGGCGGAAGGCCGCTCGGCGTCCTCGTGCAGTGGAACTGCCACCCCGAGACGCTCGCCAGCGGCAACACCGAGGTCAGCGCCGACTACGTTCACGCCACGGTCAAGCACCTCGCCGACGCCCACGGCTGCCCGGTCGCGTACTTCACCGGCACCGTCGGCGGGCTGATGACCTCCCTGCACGTCCCGGTGACGGACGACGCGGGCCGCGAGTTGAAGGACGGCACCTTCGCGAAGACCGAGCGGTATGGCCGGCTCGTCGGCAAGCTCGCGGACAAGGCGCTCGCCGCGGCGGTGCCGGTCACGCTGACCCCGTTCGACGTGCGGACCCGTGCGGTGCTCATGCCGGTCGAGAACCCGCTCTACCGGCTGGCCGCGGGCACCGGCGTGCTGAACCGCACCATGTACGCCTACTCCGGCAACCCCACACCTAAAGAGTTCGCGGAGACGAAGGACCTGACGAAGGCGGTGGCGGTCAAGACCGAGATCGGCTACCTCAGGCTCGGCGAGCTGGAGGTCGCAGCGATCCCCGGCGAGATCTACCCGGAGTTGGTCCTCGGCAAGGTGCAGGACCCGGCCGACCCCAGGGCAGACTTCCCCGGCGCGCCTGCGGAACCGGCGGTCTACGCCCAACTCAGGGGGAAGCACCGGATGCTGATCGGGCTGGCCAACGACGAGCTGGGGTACATCATCCCGAAGCGGCAGTGGGACGAGAAGGCGCCCTTCTGCTACGGCTTGAAGAAGGCCCAGTACGGCGAGGTCAACAGCGTCGGCCCGGAGGCCGCGCCGATCATCTGCGGCGTGTTCAAGGAGTTGACGGCCGGCGGGTCGAAGTGACCCCTGAGCGATCTCAGTCTCCAGGGTGCGCCCAATCCAAGGCATTCACCACAAAGGCACGAAGGTCACACAAAGACACACAAAGAGAAGAAGAGGGAAGGAATGCCCTGTCTTCCTTTGTGTCTCCTTTGTGTGACCTTCGTGCCTTCGTGGTGAATGCCTACCGAGCTACGAGGGCGCAGCCGACGCTTAGACCGGGGATTCCTCAGGCCATGACCCGCTTGACGACCATCGTCGCGTAACTCCCCCGCGGCAGCTCGAACGCGAGCAGCAGCTTTCGCCGGCCGGGGTGACGTTCGTCGTCGCCGGGATCGGCCCGCACCCCGGTGAGGCGGACACAGGCGGCCCGCTCCCCCTTCGAGAAGAACGGCTTGTTCATCCCCGGCACCTTGAGCGCCGCCAGCGTCAGCCCCTCAGCGGCAAGGACCGCCTTCGCAATGCGACACCACTCCGCCCCCGGCTCGGGCTTCTGCCGCGCCGACGGCAGCGGCAACGTCAGCCCATGCCACCGTTCCCCGTCCGCCGGCCGCAGCGGCACTGCGAACTCTCCGAGCTTCAGCGACACCTCGTCGAGCGCGTCCGCGGGGCAGTTGTCCCGCAGCCAGCGGTCGAGCATCCGGTTCCACAGGTAACTCTGGTACGCGGCCAGGTACAGACCCCCCAGCTCGGGCCGCAGCCGTGCTACCGCCCCCCGGAAGTCGGTCGGGTGAGCGGCGAGGTACTCGACCAGAAAGCGGGCGTGACCCCGCGGCAGCGCCTTCCGGCACGCCGTCCAGTCACCCCAGTGCCGCCGGAGCGTCTCCTTCTCCCGCTTCTGGGCGGCCCGGTCGTGTTCGTAGGGGGACGCCAGTGCCAGCTTCAGGGCCGCCTCGAACCGCCCGCGGACCATCTCCCGGCCGACGAACTCCCGGTCCCGGCCGACCGAGCCGAACCGCTGGTCGTCGAAATAATTCGGCAACCCCGTCTCGTTCACCTCCCGCACCGCGGCGAGTGCCACTTGCTCAGCCGGCGCGGTCAGGTGGCGGATCGTTATGGCGAACCGGTTCGCGGTGATGTGTTGCGAGGTGTACGGCTCAGCCACCTGGCCAAGGTAGGTGACGGCGATCCCCTGCTGCGACAAGTCCCGGCCCGGCCCGCGGAAGACGGTGTAGTACTGCGTCGTCTGGGCGTGCCGGTCCTTGAGTCCACCGAAGCTGACCCGTCGTGCGTCGAGACCCCAGCGACCGCGCACGACCCGGATCGCGTCCGGCGTCGTCCAGCCGACCTTGTTCAGCCGGTAGAACGCGAAGTCTCCTGCCGGCCCGGGACGCACCGTGGTCAGTTCCTCGACCCGGAAGTCGCCCGGCTGCTGCTTGACCTTCATGACGGCATTCAAGCGGTCGGCGCAGGTGCGGTCGAGACGGGGTGGAAAAAGGAGAGGTCGAGAGCGGTCAATTCAAAGCTGTCGCCCACTCAGCTTTGAACCCACATCCGCTCTCGACCTCATCGGTCAGGCAGTGGAGACGGCCTTATGCAAACACAGGCTCATCCCCACTGCCTTCACGGGCAAGAAGAACTCGGTCGATAACTTGTACCGACCCAATTCTTATTGCCACCACCATGCTAGACCCCCCCGGCTTCGCCGGACCAGGGGATTTTCAATTTTTCTGACAACACCGGAACAAGTCGGAGGACGGCGGTGCCGGCGGGCCGCCCGGAAGCGTCGGGAACGGCGGGCTGGGTTTCAGGAAGTCCCACGGACCCAGGGGTTGCGCGACCGTCGCCGGGTCGATCCCGCGGGGGGTCGGGTCGGGCTTGTCCCGCAGCGGCAGACGGGGTAGCCCGCCCGCCGGGTACACGGGGACCTGCCCCGCCGAGGCGGTCAGAAGCTGGACCAGCGTCTCCACCGTCGCCGGGTTGCTTGGCAGCGCGTAGTGCCCGACGTTGGCGACAGTCACGGTCTCGGATGTGCTCAGCGCCCGGCCGCCGCGCCAGTTGTGGGAGCGGACGGCGACCGAGCGGTACGGCAACGTCGCGGCCTGGTCGCCGCTGACGCCGATCGGGTCGAGGTAGACAACCGCGTCGATGGGCAGGCCGTCCCGGGCGGCGTCGTAGACCAGCCCGGTCACGGCGGGCGCGGCCGACCCGTAGCCGAGCAGCAGCAGCCGGGCGCCCGGGTTGGCGCGGGCCACCCGCCACATCTCGTGGTGATACCACTCCCGGTCCACCCGCTGGGTGTAGTAGACCATCGGGTAGCCGGCGCGGCAGAGCTGGTCCCGCAGCTCAAGCATGCCGCCGCTCTCCAGTACGTCGTGCCCGTTCATCATGAACAGGAAGACCTGGTTGCGCGCCGGCGGCGGGTACGGGAGTTCGATCGGCGGGTAGAGGGCTTCCTGGAAGGCCGTGTGCCGGCTGTTGACGCAGCCCGCCCCGACCGCCAGTACGGCCGCCGTCGTCGCCAGCACCCCAAGTCGTCCGGTCATGGCGTGCCCCTCCCGGTTGTCAGGACCGCGAACCTTGTCCTGACTTCTGGGATCGGCACCTCCGGGACAACCGGTGCAACCCTTCCAGGTTCCCAGCCGTGCCCGCAAGCTCACCCCGACGAAGATTTCCGGTCAGTCAAACTAGGGAGTGTGGGCAACGCGCCGTCAGACGTTCACCGCGCGGCCGGTCTTCACTGACTCGCACTCCTTGTGGCAAAGGACCAGGGCGTCCCGGGCGAGTTGCCCGCTGAGCAGGTCCGGCTCCTTGCCGGTGCGAACGGCATCCACCGCCGTCTGAATCTCGGTCGTGAACGCGGCGATCGGGTCGCCGCCGCCAGCGAGGTCGGGTTGGGTCGCCTTGCCGTCGGCACCGAACACGGTCAGCGGAGTGCCGCCGGAGTCGTAAGCGAGGGTCGCCTTTTCGAGATAGATCTCGAACCCGTGGACGAACGGCCGGCCGGCCGCGGCGACCGCGCCGCTGGAGCAGGTGACGGCCGGCCCGCCGGGGCCGTACAGGTACGCGGTGGTCAGGTAGCTCACCGCGTCTCCCTCGATGGTGCCGACCGAGAAGACCTGCCTCGGCACGCCGCACAACAGGCCGATGAAGTGCGTGTCGTGGATGTGCAGGTCCACGGCCGGGCCGCCGGTCTTGGAGGCGTCGGCGATCTCAGCCGACCAGTCGGGCCTGGCGATCACCCGTTTGAAATGGGCCGCGAGGAACTTGCCATACTGCCCGCCGCGGACGGCCTCGGCGGCGTACTTGAAT
>DASSAT010000262.1:0-11454 GCA_035699305.1 Fimbriiglobus sp.
GGTTTTACGAACGACACACGGGGATGATCCTGGCGGTCGGCCGGGTACGACGGGATGCGGGCCAACACTTCCGACAAGTACGACCATAGGTCGATCCACGCCCGCCGGCCCACCCGCACGCCCAACCCGCTGCCTGAGCCGGTCCCGGGGACGATCTCGGCCGACCGCTCGGCCTACCCGACCGCGGCCCAACTCGAGGGCGGCCCGACACCGCCTCACGTCGGGAGAGCCTGCTCGATCGCGCGAAGTGTCGCGAGGTGCCGGCAGTCCTCGTGATACTTCCTCAGTCGGGCCTGGAAGGATGCCGTGTTCTTCGTGCAGACGAGGACGTGCGGCGAGCCGGCCCGCTCCGTCGTGCAGTCCACGTCGCAGCCACGGTTCCGAATCACGTGCTCCAGGTGCGAGCGGCGGTCCTGGGCCGCCCGGAACCGATGAGCCCCCGCTGCCGGATCGCCCAGGAACCGGCGCAGCTCGGCACAGTCCGCGCACCGGCAGTCGATGTTCGCCTCACGCCGGAGGTCGCCCGGCGGGGCCGGCTCCCGGGCCGTCAGTGCTTCCAACTGCGCCCGACAGGCGGCGACCCAGCGGGACACGCCCTCACACCGGGCCGTGAGGTGCGTCCGGAGCCAGGGGCGCAGGTCGGTCAGGGCCGTGATGTGAGCCGCAAGCGGGTACAGCTTCGTGTCGGCCAGCACCCGGTTGATGACCTTCGAGAACAGCTCGAGCTGCCCGGTCGCGAGGAGCGAGCGGGTCAGCCCGCGGAGCACCGCCGACCGATCCACATTGCGGAGCCGCCAGTCGTGGCTCGTCGCGGCCGCCGCGTCGAGCGACTCCAGACCGGAGGCGAACGCCCCGGCGAGCCCGGTACACAACCGGATTCGTTCCCCGTCATCTCCCTTTCGACGCGACCTGGTGACGCACACCGCCTCCAACAGGCCGAGGTTCCTCTCCAGCTGGTCGGCGCTCGGTCCAGCGACCCGGGTCACGGGGTCAACGGCGGTCGCCGTGAACAGGCCCGTGAGCTCCTTCCGGAAGGTCGCCCAGCCGAACGTCTCGCACGCGGCCCGGACGGCCTTCCCGGGCCGGATCCCCCGGCTGCCGGCCACGACGTCGCACAGGAAGGCCCGGACCAATTCGGGCTCGCCGAGGTCGGTCAACGTCCCCAGCAGGTCGTTCGCCTCGGCATCCCCGCAGTGGGTTCCGGCGCACCGGGCGAGCACTGTGGTGGCGAACTCGACGCACTGCCCGCGGGTCGCCGGGTCCGGCTTGGCGGCCTTCCGCCACCGGCCGACCAACTGGCGAAGCGACTCGATGGCTGCCGGCATCCCGCAGTCGCAGAGGACGTCGAAGTGCCGCGCGTTCGGCCACAGGACGACCGCGGCGTGCCGGTACCACCGCTCCATGGTCAGCCCCTCGTTGCCCGTGTACCCACTCACGTCCTGCTCGGGCTTGACCTTCGTAGGCGACTCCCGCGGAACGACCTCGTCCTCCTCGACGGCCATCTCGCCGAACTTCGGCCGGTCGCCCCCGGCATCACTCCAGTGGTCGAGCGTCAGGCTGGAATCGAGGACTTCGATGACCTCGTAGTCATCGGAACCGTCCTCGTCGTCCTCGTCGTCCTCGTCGTCGTACCGGCCGCGATAACCCCACCCGCCGTCGGTCCCCTCGACCGCGGACGACTCCCAGAAGGTGAGCCGGGCGAGGTGCGCCTGGCCGTCCGCGAGCTTTGCAGCCTCGTGGAGCACCCGGGCCTTGACCCGATCGACGCCCTTGAGGGCGTCCCACGCCAGCCCGTCCTGCGTGTACTGGTGCCCGAGCGGGACGACCAGCTTGTGCGTCGGGTCGTCGGCTGACCAGCCCCGCAGGACCCGGGCGACGTCCTCGATGTGCTCGGCCGTCCGCGGCGCGGAGATGCCCTTCTTCGCCCGGGCGAGGGTGAGGTTATACACGAGGCACAGCCGGTAGCCGCTCCGGAGGGGCCGGACCTCGTGGTCGCAATCCGCGTAGAACGCCGCGAAGTGAGTATGGAACTGGTTGAACTCGGGGCTGCCGAAGTCGATCACGCGTTCCTCGCCCTCGTGGCGCACGACCAGTTCGCCGCCCGTGAACGACGACGGGAGCACGACGACCAGCGTCGCGACCATGCGGTCGAGCCTCTCGCCGTCGCGGTGAGGCAGGAAGAAGCTGCCCGGCTCATAGAGCAGCAGGTTGTAGAGGTGGGCGTCGAGCTTCTGCTTGTCCAGCCCGAGGTCGCGCTGAACGGTCTTCACCATGTCCCGGAGGAATTGGGGCCACTCGGGGTTCGTGAGCGAGAACCGATCGGGGTCGAGCTGCCACACCCGCCGAACGCTCGTATCGACGAGCGTCTTCTCGCCTTTCCCGTAGGGGGCCTGCTTGCAGTGCGTCTTCAGCGTGCTCGCCTGTGAAGCTATCAGCGGCAACCCGATCGGCCCGAGCCCGACGACCTCCAGACCGGGGTTCGCGGCGCGATCGCTCCCAGTCACGCAGAACGAACCGGGGCGGTTGATCTTCCGGATCGCCGCATGAAGCCGTTCCGAGATGGTGTGGGCCACGGGATGCTCCGGGATGCTCGCGAGTCGGTTGCAAGCGTTGTATCCGAAGCACCGCCCGTGTGAGCGTCACAGGGGGTCGAGGGGCGATCGCCGACTGCCCTAAACCACCTCCTGTTCGACGTTCGACTCCCCGTTGGGGGTTCGTGCCGGGACATGATCGGTCGATAGTGTACTATAGTACAGTTTGACCGACTCAGGTAATTCGACCTGACACCGTAGCGAACACCACGCAATACGACCCACTAACGGGGATCGCCTCGCAGATCAGATCTTGTCTTCCGCACGGGCTGAGTCGCTCGCCGGGCGAGCGATGGACCGGTCAGATTCGACAAACCTCATCGACGCCATCACTCCCCGTCCTGGACTACCCGATCAGACCGATCAACTGAGCTGAGCGCCGGACCCATCCGCCGACCTGGACGGCCGCGGCCGTGACCGCGGCCCCGACCCCGCCAACTCCAGTGTGGTGAATGGGTTCTCGGCGTACGGGCTCAGGTGTCGCCGCTTGGCGGCATGGTTGAACAGTGACCGGCAGCACTCCAGCACATAGCGTACGCCCTTGTCCATGAGCGGCCGTTTGGCCGAGTTGGAATGACCGTTGGGGGATACCCGAGCTGTCCGCAGGTAGCGGACGAACTCCTCGGCATGTGCGGCGTGGAACAGGTCTGCGTGCCGAACAGGTCACCGTTCCAGAAACCGCAGCAGATGGTCGGTGGCGGTTCGGTACCGGACGATCGAATGGACCGACGACCGCAGCACCTGCTCGTGGTGGTCGAGCCACCGCGCCCGCAGGTCCGGGATGGCGATCGGCTCGAAGCTCAGCGCGGCCGGGGCACCGACCTCCAATTGCCCGCTGATCTGGGCGGCGAGTTGGCGAGCGGCAGCGCGGTCGGGGCCGACCCGATGTCGGCGTCGGTGCCCATGTTCGTGATAGCAGAGGTAGCAGGAGCGACCGCGGAGGTATCCGGTCACCTTTCCGACGCGGAACGAGTTGGCCATGCCCATGACATCCTCAGAGAACCCTCCCGCCACAAACACTGCCACGCTCTGTTGAAAACCTCGTCGTCAGGTGGCTCGGTCTTCAGCCCGAAGGGCTGGGAGTCCTCAGCCCAGGGCGCAGCCCTGGGGAGGAGGCCAACCGCACCGAAGCCCTGAAAGGGCGACACACGGCCACGCTGTCTCGCCCTTTCAGGGCTATGCGCCGGTGGGGCCGCGTCCCCAGGGCGATGCCCTGGGCTGAGAACTCCCAGCCCTTCGGGCTGAAGACCGGGCCGTCACATCACGAACATTTCAACAGAGCAAGACCCACCGAGACATGCCGCCGCCGACGACGGCATACCCCGACCGGACCGCGGCGGCCATCGCCTATCTGTCAACTCTCCCGCCTGCCGCCATTCTTACCACTCGCCCCACCGGACTACCACAAGGAATGCCTCACGCCGCGCCACTTTGTTGTGTCGCCATCGTGACATCGTGGTCCGGCATCGCCCCAGGAGCGAGTGGAACCTCGCCCGCCGGGCCGCGTCGGCATCCGTCTTGCAGGAAGAAGTTGGGCATCTTGGTGCCTGGGCCGCCCGAATGGTTGCCGAGGAGTGCGGACGATGGCCGCGGAACACTCACCGAGCGCGCGCGACCTGGTGATGACGCAGGCGGACCTCCCGCCCGGGATCGATGTCCCGCCGCCGAGCGAGGAGCACGGCCTGTCCGCCGACCTGCTCCGGGACATCCAGCAACTGGCCGACCGGGTCGGCGGGATGGATCGGCTGCGCGACATCGTCGCCACGCTGGCAGGGATGACCAAGTAGTCGGACATCGAACACGACAAGGAGCATGTGATGGCCAGGACCGGGGGCGACATCCTGATCGAGACGCTGATCGACTGGGGCGTGGACACCGTCTTCGGTCTGCCGGGGGACGGGATCAATGGCATCATGGAGTCATTGCGGGTCCGCCAGGACAAGGTGCGGTTCGTGCATGTGCGGCACGAGGAGGGGGCCGCGTTCATGGCCTGCGCCTACGCCAAGTTCACCGGCCGGCTCGGCGTCTGCCTTGCCACCTCCGGCCCCGGCGGCATCCACCTCATGAACGGCCTCTACGACGCCAAGCTGGACGGCCAGCCAGTGCTGGCGATCACCGGCCACCAATTCCACGACCTGATCGACACCCACACCCAGCAGGACATCGACCTGGATCGGGTGTTCATGGACGTGGCGGTGTACAGCACCCGAGTCATGGGGGTCGCCCACGTCGAGAACGTCACGCACCAGGCGTGCCGGATCGCGCTGGCCCGCCGCGGCGTGTCGCACATCAACTTCCCGGTGGACTTCCAGGACACGACCGAGCAGGAACGGTCGCAGCGGAACAGGCCGGGGGCGATGGACGCCACCGTCATCGGCCGCCGGGCCGCCCTGCCGGCCGAGGCCGACCTCCGCCGTGCGGCCCAGGTGCTCAACGATGGGAAGAAGGTTGCCATCTTCGCCGGCCGCGGCGCCCTGCACGCGACCGACGAACTGGAGAAGCTCGCCGACACCCTGGCCGGGCCGATCATCAAGCCGCTGCTCGGCAAGGCGTGTGTTCCGGACGACAGCCCGTACACGACCGGCGGCATTGGATTGCTCGGTACGAGGCCGTCGCAGGAGGCGGTCGAAGAGTGCGACACACTGTTCCTGGTCGGCACCTCGTTCCCGTACATCGAGTTCTACCCCAAGCCGGGTCAGGCCCGCGGCGTGCAAATCGACCTCGACCCGACGCGGATCGGGCTGCGCTACCCGGTGGAGGTCGGGCTGGTGGGCGACACCAAGAAGACGCTCCAGGCTCTCTTGCCGATGCTCCAGAAGAAGAAGGACCGCGACTTCCTGGAGACGGCCCAGGAGGGAATGACGAGCTGGAACGAGCTGATGCGGGAGCGAGCCAGCCGGATGGACAAGCCGATGAAGCCGCAGGTGGTCGCCCACGAACTCGGCAAGCGGCTCCGCGACGACGCGATCGTCTGCTGCGACTCGGGGACCATCGCCACCTGGTTCGCCCGGCACATCCCGGCGCGGCGCGGCCAGATGCACTCGCTCTCCGGCACCCTGGCGTCGATGGCCAACGGGCTGCCGTACGCAGTCGCCGCCCAGGTGGCGTACCCGGACCGGCAGGTGGTGGCGTTCGTCGGCGACGGCGGGTTCTCGATGCTGATGGCCGAGTTCTCCACCGCGGTCAAGTACAAGCTGCCGATCAAGGTGGTCATCATCAAGAACAACACGCTCGGCCAGATCAAGTGGGAGCAGATGGTCTTCCTGGGCAACCCGGAGTACGGCTGCGACCTCCAGCCGATCGACTTCGCCAAGTTCGCGGCGGCGTGCGGCGGGGACGGGTTCACGGTGGACGACCCGGAGCAGTGCGGGGCGGTGATCGAGCAGGCGCTGGCATCGCCCGGCCCGGCGGTGGTCGAGGCGGTCGTGGACCCCTACGAGCCGCCGATGCCTCCGAAGGCGACCCTGGAGCAGGCGTACCACTTCGCCAAGTCGCTGGCGCGCGGCACACCGGAGGGGGGCAAGATCATCGCCACCGTGCTGGAGGACAAGGTCCGGGAGATGGTCTGACGCGGCCGACCCCGCGGGGAGGATGTGATGGTCACGCGAGCGACCCCCGGGACGACCGTCGAGCGCGTGGCGGTGTCCGCCTACGCGGTCCCGACCGACGCCCCGGAGGGCGACGGCACGTTCCGGTGGGACCAGACCGTCCTGGTGCTGGCCGAGGTGTCGGCCGGCGGCAGTCGCGGGCTGGGGTACACCTACGCCGACGTCGCCACCGCCCGGCTGCTCCACGATCAACTTTCCCCAGTGCTCCGCGGCCGGGACGCCCTCGACGTGCCGGGCGCCTGGGTCGCCATGGGCCGCGCCGTCCGCAACCTTGGCCGGGCGGGGGTGGCGGCGATGGCGGTCTCGGCCGCCGACGCCGCTTTGTGGGACTTGAAAGCCCGTCTGCTCGGCTTGCCACTGGTGCGGCTGCTCGGGGCGGCCCGGGACCGCGCTCCGGTCTACGGCAGCGGCGGGTTCACCACCTACCCGGCGGACCGGCTGCGCGACCAGCTCGCGGGCTGGGTCGGGCAGGGCATCCCGCGGGTGAAGATGAAGGTCGGGGCACGCCCGGCCGACGACCTGGACCGAGTCCGGGTTGCCCGTGAGGCCGTCGGGGACCGGGCCGAGTTGTTCGTGGACGCCAACGGGGCGTACTCCCGCAAGCAGGCGTTGGCCTTCGCGGAGCGGTTCGCCGAACTCGGCGTCACCTGGTTCGAGGAGCCGGTCTCGTCGGATGACCTGGAGGGGCTGCGGCTACTCCGCGACCGCGGGCCGGCCGGGATGGACATCGCCGCCGGCGAATACGGCTACGACCTGTTTTACTTCCGACGGATGCTTGCTGCCGGCGCGGTGGACGTCCTCCAGGCGGACGCCTCCCGGTGTCTCGGCATCACCGGCTTCCTCCGAGCCGCGGCCCTGTGCGAGGCGCACGGCCTGCCGCTGTCGGCTCACTGCGCCCCCGCCTTACACCTGCACCCCTGTTGCAGCGTGTCCGCCGACCTGCGGCACCTGGAGTATTTCCACGACCACTCCCGCATCGAGGGGATGTTCTTCGATGGGGCCGCCACACCGGTCAACGGAGCGCTGCGGCCGGACCTGTCCCGTCCCGGCATGGGGCTGGAGTTCAAGCGGCCGGACGCCGAGCGGTTCTGCGTGTGGGCGGGCGAGGACGCCGCTCGGTGACCGCCAGCCCTGTACCGGGAGGCTGACGGTCGTGGACTCCTTCCCGGCCGGCTACGCGATGACCAGCTTGGGCGGGAGATACACCCCTTCGACCACCGACGCAGCGTCGGAGTCGGCCGCCGTATGATGTGCCTGGGCACCCGGCCCAACAACTCGGCGGAGACAACCATGAGCGCGAAGTCGGACCGCAGGAAGTTCCTGCTCGGCGGGACGGCCCTGGCCGGCGGACTCACCGCCGGGGCTTGGGGCCAGGAGCAATCGCCCGCCCACCACGGCCACGACGGCCCGGTCGGCGGGGCGAACGACCGCGGCAAGCTGACACCGGGCCGCCGCACGCCGGGCCAGCCGCCGGTGCCGGTCGAGACCCCGGACGGGTCGAAACTCCCCTGGAAGATGGTCGGCGGGGTCAAGGAGTTCCACCTGCACGCCCGGCACACCCGCCGCGAGTTCCTCCCCGACATGTGGTTCGACGTGTGGGGCTACAACGGCGACATGCCCGGCCCCACGGTCGAGGCGGTCGAGGGCGACCGGGTCCGCTTCGTCGTCCACAACGAGTTGCCGGAATCGACCACCGTCCACTGGCACGGGCTGGAGGTGCCTAACCGCATGGACGGCGTCCACGGCCTGAACCAGGAGCCGATCAAGCCGGGGGCGACGTTCGCCTACGAGTTCACCCTGCACCAGAACGGCACCTTCTTCTACCACTCGCACGGCCCGATGCAGGAGGGGATCGGGATGGCGGGGCTGTTCATCATCCACCCCCGCACCGCGCACGAGCCGCTGGTGGACAAGGACTTCGCCCTGCTGATCCAGGAGTGGGCGATCCTGCCGCAGTGCACCGTCCCGAACACCATGTCGATGGAGTTCAACTTCTTCACGCTCAACGGACGGTCCGCCCCCTACGTCACGCCGCTGGTGGTGCGGCTGGGGGACCGGGTCCGCATCCGGTTCGTGAACATGAGCCCGATCGACCATCACCCGATGCACCTGCACGGCCACACCTTCTGGGTCACGGGGACCGAGGGCGGCCGCGTCCCGGAGACCGCGTGGGTGCCGGGCAACAACGTGCTGGTGGGGGTGGCGCAGGCCCGGGACGTGGAGTTCGTCGCCAACAACCCCGGCGATTGGATGATCCACTGCCACATGTTCCACCACATGATGAACCACATGACCTCGATGGTCGGGCAAATGGGTCACGGGATGCCGGCGGGCGGCGACATGGCCAACAGCATGGGCATGATTACCCGCGGCCCGGCCCTGTCGCCGGAGCACGGGCCGCACCTGGGCCGCGGCACGGGCGAGCAGACCGGCACCGAGCGAGAGGTGCGCAACGGCTCGCCGCTCGGCCGGCGGGAGACGGACCCGGGCTACCGGGTGCCGGGCTACCCGCAGGACATGATGGACATGCACGGCATGTACCCGCCGGGGCACGTGGCGAAGTTCAACAAGCCCGAGATGCGGGGCATGCGCCGCAACTGGTACGCCGGCGTCGAGGGGCTGATGACCATGCTCCGGGTACTGCCGCCGGAGTTGTACGACAAGGTGGCGTCCGGCAAGGGCGAGGTCGAGCCGGGGGCCAGCGTCCCCGGTGCCGGCCCCGGCGAGATGCCCGGGATGAGCGGGCACCACATGCCCGGCCACGACAAGCCCAAGATGCCCGATCACGGCGCGAATAAGAAATGACTCCCAACCTCTCGCCTCCGACTGCCGGACGCGCCCCGACCGGCACGAGAGTTGCCAGCTTTCTCGGTGGGAACCGAGGGGCAAGCCGATGATCCTTCTGGCGCACACCGAAAGCGGGTATGGATGGGGAGGCCCCATCGAACCCTGGGAGATCCATCCCGCGCTCACTCACTTCCCGATCGCGTTCCTGCTCGGCGGGGTGGTCCTGGACCTGTACGCCTGGTGGCGTGGCCGGCCGGGGCCGGCGCAAGTCGCCACCGGCCTGCTGATCGCCGGCCTACTCACGGGCGTCCTCACCGCCCTGGCCGGTCTGCTCGCGTTCTTCACCATACCGGGCCATACCGAAGAGGCGCACCGGCTCATGTACTGGCACCTGGGAATCCAGGCCGCCGCGCTGCTACTGTTCGCCTGGCCGACCTGGAAGCGCTGGCGGAACTGGGCGGAGACCCCGAGCGCGACGGGCCGGCTGACCCTTTGCCTCGCCGCGGTAGTACTGGTCGTGGGTTCGGGTGTCGGGGGTTACATCGTCTACCACGGCGGCGCCGGTATCGATCCCGAACTTCTGGCGCCGGAGGTGTTAGAGAGTCACAGCCACGGCGGTGGCCCGCACCCGATGCCGGGTCAACCATCGCTACCAGAGCATCACCACGACTGACCCCGGGGTGCTCTGTTGAGATGCTCGTGATGCGACGGCCCTGTCTTCAGCCCGAAGGGCTGGGAGTTCTCAGCCCAGGGCGCAGCCCTGGGAACGCGACCCCACCTCCACAGCCCTGAAAGGGCGAGACAACGTAGCCGTGTGTCGCCCTTTCAGGGCTGCGGGGTGGTTGGCCTGCTCCCCAGGGCTGCGCCCTGGGCTGAGAACTCCCAGCCCTTCGGGCTGAAGACAGAGCCACCCGACGACGAGGTTTTCGACAGAGCGACCCCGGGGCAGCTTTGCCCGTGACTCAGCGCGGCCGGGGGTTGGCTTCCAGGTGCCCCTGCGGGGTTGGCCCGGTCGGCGAACTCAGGCCGTCCACCAGCAGCAGGCCCGTGATCTCCACCTCCGCCCGCCGCAGGTCGTGCAGCGCCTCCAGATAGTCCACCCGGAACCGGGCGTAGTCCCGGGCCGCGACCAGCACCTGCGGCCAGGCGGCCCGCCGCTTGCCGTAGCTGTCCAACAGGAGTTCGTAAGCCTCCTTCGCCATCGGCAGCGTTTCGGTGCGGTAGTTGTCCACGGACGTCCGCGCGGTCCGGTAGCGAGTGGCGGCGTCCGCGAACCGGCGGCGCAGCGACAACTCGACGCGGGTGACGTTCGCCCGGGCGCGGGCCAGGTCCGCCCGGGCCTGCCGGATGGTCCCCTGGTTGCGGTCCCAGATCGGCAGGCGGACGGAGAGTTGCGCCTCGGCGACGGCGGTGCGGGTCTGATAGTTGTACCCGGTCACGCCTCGCACGGTGACGTTGGGGATCGGCTCGACGCGCTCGCGCCGCACGGTGATCTCGTCGCGGGCGACCTCGGCCTGGGCGAACTGAAGCTCTGGGCTGGCTACCAGCAAGTCGGCCAGCGTCCGGTCCCAGTCCGGTGAAGGGCCGTCCCGGTCCAGCTGGCCGGCCAGGAGCGTCAGCGGCAGGCCCGGCCGGCCGACGACCGCGATCAGTTGTGCCCAGTCGCCGCGGTAACGCTGTTCGGCGTTTTGCAACTCGACCCGCGCCCGCCGGGACTCGATCCGGGCCTGGAGCAGGTCTGGCCGGTTCGCCTGGCCGACGTTCACCAGTTGCTCAGTGGTCTGCGCCGCGTCCTCGGCGATCCGCAGCAGGTCGCGGCGCACGGCGACCAAGCTTTGCGCCGTCAGTGCGTCCCAGAACCGCACGCGGACGCCGTTGACGACCCGGTACTGCTGGGCCAGCGCCTGGACCTCGGCGGCGACGGCCTCCTGCCGGTACTTGGCGCGGCTGAGGCGGAGCTTGCCGGCAGTGACGATCTCCTGCTGGATGAACCCGCCTTGCAGCTCCCCGGCCGTGCCCCCGGCCCCGATCTGCTCGCCCTGGTAGCCGACGGTCGGGTTGGGGTACAACCCGGCCTGGAGCGCCTTCGCCCGCGACGCCTCGACCTGGGCCGTCGCCTCGGCGAGGGTCGGGTTGTGCCGGAGGGCGAGTTGCTCCAGGTCGGCGAGGGTGAGCGAACCCGGGGCGACGGACTTCGGCGAAGTCGCTGCGGGTGCCGGGTGTATGGTCCCGTGTGCGGGCGGATGTTGGGCCGGAGGGTCGGCCGCGACTCCGACGGCAACCCCCGTGAGCAAGCCGGCAAGTGAGACGAGGTAATATGTCCTGGCCCGGGAGCGCATCCTTGCGCCTCCTGTCCGATGGTACTCCGCCATCAGCGTTGATTCGGACCGGTCGAGCCGGCCGCGCCGGGCAACCGCGCGGATGGCGGCGAATTGAACCGGGTCGCCGGGAGGTTGTGCGGCGTGTAA